>WFMP01000267.1 GCA_015489035.1 Candidatus Altimarinota bacterium | reverse complement strand
TATAATATATCTGAACAATCTTTATCTTTATTAAGATCTGCTGTTGTATTAGCACAAAGTAATCTTACAAATGTAAAGATAGCTTATATGAAGCATTATGTAAATCTTATTAGTTATCTTCAAGCACTAAATATCTTAATAGCCACAAAAGCATCATATACAACTGCTAAGTTTAACAATATAACAAGTGCAATAATATTAAATAATTTATCAAAAGGGGCTATCTATGAATAAAGGATTTGTCTTATTTATCTTACTGATTTCTTTAGGTGAAGTTGTATTTGGAGATGTAAAATCATTTGCGGTAACTACAATCAAGCCTGTACAAACCAAATGGCAAGCTAGTGTCAAAGTATTAGCAAAAGTTAAGAGTTTGTCAAGAGCTACCATTTATGCGCCAAATGCAGGAATATTTTGGTATAAGCAGAATTTAAATCATACAAAAATACGCAAGAATCAAAATATTGGACATATCAAAGTACCAGGACAAACACAACGCCTCTTTGTTTTGCAAGATAAGTTAAAATTGGATAAAAAACTTTTGATGCACATTGACGGCTTATATAAAACAGGATTGGCAACTCTATCACAATTACAAATTGCTCAAAATACTATAGAAGATGATACTATGCATATACAAGCTTTACAATCAGTATTATTATTTAATATTTTAGATGCACCGGTGAGCGGTAGTCTTGAATATCTTGTACCAATGCAAACGAAAGTTGCCAAAAATACGCCACTGGCAACTATAAAAGGATCTTCATCTGTATGGTTAAGCGTATTTGTCACTCCAAGTACAGCAAATAATATACATGTAGCAGAGCAAATACATTGGCAATTTGAGCATTATGCTGGAGTTGGCGTAGTAAAGCACATATCCGATAATGCTTTAAATACAGGCTTAATTCAAGTTATCATAAAACCATCAAAAGCACTCAATTTATTGGCCGGCGAGTGGGTTAATGTAGCTATTGCAACTAAACACGGATTTGGCATAAGAGTGCCGCTGCAATCAGTAGTAGCTTATAATACAAAAACAGTTGTTTATAAGCTACTTAAGCACCATGCTGTAGCTATTAATGTTAAGATTCTTTTTGTGAATGCAAAATATGCATGGATAAAAGGTAATTTAAAAACCACTGATACGATAATAGTCAAAGGTGCTTCTAGTATCGTACCGCAAACCCCGGTATATAGTGTGAAGTCAGATATATTATGATTAAGTATTTGACATATCTTTGGAAAAACAGATTATCTCTTATACTGCTATCACTAACATTACTGTTAGCTGGTATGTTATCTTTACATTATCTTCCTAGAAGTATTTTTCCAAATGTTGATTTTCCAAGAGTAACAGTTATTGTTAGTGCTAATAATCTACCCGTTGAATATATGTTATTACGCATAACAGAACCTCTTGAGCAAGCTGCCAAAGGTGTACCGGGAGTTAAGGTGGTTAATTCTCAAACAGGTATTGGGTTATCAAAATTGCATATCTACTTTAACCATAATATCAATGCAAATACAGCATATCTAATGCTCCAAGCGCGTCTTGCAAAGGTATCTCTTCCGTTAGGCGTGTCTTTTAAATCACAACTTATGACGCCTCATATAAAACCGTTTGCACAGTATGCATTAGTCAGCAATAAATTAAGCTCTTCCGCAATGACACCTTATTTCACTTTTAATATTCGTCCTATTTTATTGTCGTTACCTGGTATATATCAAGTAAATGGAGTGGGCAGAGGATGGCCACAGGTTATTGTAAAGCTTAACAAAAGAAAATTAGCCCAATATAATTTAAATCTGTCAGCCATTATAAAAGTTATCCATAAAACTCAAGGACCATTTTATTCTGGTGTTATGAATGAATTCTCTCAGCAATACATGTTAGTTACCAAAGTTCGTCCGAAAAATCTAACAGCTTTAAAAAATTTAACAATACCATTAAAAACCAATAAACAAGCATTTGTTTTGCTTGGCAATATTGCTAAAATAACCGTAGGTTCACCACCTTTGATTATAGATTCTTCAGTGGCTGGGTATAAACATGCTATTTTAATAGATATATCCGCACAAGCAAATGTAAATACCGTAAGCGTGGCTAAAGTTGTTAAAAATAAGATTAAATTGCTAAAACAGGAATTACCACCTGATTTAAAATTAGTTAAAATTTATGATTTTAGCAGTATTATCCATAGTGATTTAAAGGATGTTTGGACAGCCTTATTGCTTGGCAGCATTATAGTTTGGTTGGTTATCCTTTTATTTTTACGTCGTTTTGATACCGCAATAGTTACTTTGTTTGTTGTTCCCTTATCTATGGCTGTTACTTTTATAATATTTAAAAATATAGGCTTTGGTATTAATGTTATGACTCTTGGTGGCTTAACTGTTGCTGTTGGAGCTTTAATTGATCATGCTATTGTTGTAATGGAGAGGGCTACGCGTAATCTAAGCGCATTGTCCAGTGCGCAAGAAAGAGAGCGGGCAGCTCTTGAAGCCAGCAGTAAAATTTTACCGTTAATGTCCGGTGCCACCTTCAGCTCAGCTATTATTTTTCTGCCTTTAATTTTTTTGTCAGGTACGCTTGGATTACTTTTTAGGCATATGGCACTAACCATCGTAATAGCTTTAACTGCCTCTCAAATCGTTGCCTTATCTTTAACACCTATTTTAGCAGCTTTACTTGCAAAGAAAAAACAAAAGAGAATAAAAAAGTGGAGATGGGCCAGTATTATTAAAATTATATATGTAAAGCTTTTAAGAAAAAGCTTAAACAGACCATGGATTGCAACAATTCCAATCATGATCCTGCTAATTATTGTCGGTATCTGGTCGGGTATGAGGTTGCCTACCGCATTTATGCCTAAATGGGATGAGGGTGCCATAGCTATTCCTTTTAGAACACCCGTAGGCTCTTCGGTTGCCAAAACATTGAAAGTGGGGCGAGAGTTAGCAAATGTAGCTTCCAAAAACTCTGCGGTTGCAAAGGTATCGCTAGTAGTTGGGCGAAGTTTAGATAATCCACGCTCGACTCCGAATAAAGGCGATTTAATAGTTATACTAAAAAAGCATAGAGATAGAACAACCTCACAAGTTATGAGGCAACTAAGACGTGCTTTAATAGATACGCAGCCAAATTTGTTTGAGTTAAAACTTCATCAAGTTTTTATTAATCGTTTAGGCAATCTTTCAGGTTCACATGCTCCACTTGTTTTATATCTTTTTGGCAAAAATGTTAAGCAGCTACAAAAATATGGTAAACTTTTAGAACAAAAAATAAAGCATAGCCAAAAATTTGATAATACAGTCTTTAAATCCCCATCTACCGGTCCTCAAATAGAGATTTATCCAAATATACAGGCAAAATTACAAAATATTGCTCCAAGAGAATTATCTGAAAGTATTTTGGCGCGGCAATGGCACATTAAAGATGGATTTTTACTTAATGGAGAGCAAATTTTACCAATTTCCATTAAAATTGACGATAGAGCATCTTCGTTTACCAATTTAACGCAAACATCTGTTTTAACACAATATCCAACTCCTTTGAAACACTTAGCTAATTTTAAAATTCGAAAATCTGTACCTTATGTTACGCATCATAATCTAGTGCCTTTTGCTTATATTTGGACATCGCCTAAAGACGGCGAGGGTTTGAATGTTGCAGCATCTAAATTAAAACAATTGATAGACCAATTAAAATTACCTGCGGGCATTACCACAGAGATAGGTGGATATTACAAAGAGCAAACCAAAAGCTTTGATCAGATGACAATTATTTTAATCGGTGCTCTATTGATTTTATTGATAATTTTTGGTTTTTTATTTTATGGACAACGACCTGCATTAGCAGCCATTATAAGTATAGCCTTTGCTGCGCCAGGAGGATTTTTAGCACTACTTCTTACAAAAACGGATCTTGACAGTACGGCATTTTTAGGAATATTGTTAGTATTTTCAATAGTTGTAAATAATATTGTATTAATATTTGCAACAGCAAGACAAAAAGCTGGAGATATCCCCTTAAGAGTTCATGTTGAAATGGCAACAAGAAGAAGGTTTAAACCTATACTTATGACACTACTTTCAAATGTTTTTGGTTTTATGCCCTTAGCTATCGGTATAGGGCGCGGTACTCAGCTATTGGAGCCTTTGGCTATTGCTGCAATCGGTGGACTTAGTCTTGCAGTTATTGCCTCTTTATGGCTATCCCCTGTATTATATTCAGCAATATTAAAAATAGTACCAATCAACAATATGATAAAGTAATATCGGAACTTGACTCTAGACGCTTTTATAATCACAGCAAACAAAAAACCTCCTTCTTAAAAGGGTGTTGTTGTTTAACTTTAGCACCATTAAACAGCAGTGATGTGTCTATTTGATAGAAATAAGCCGTAGTAGCGTCATAAATGTTTTGTAAATTCAAAAATCGGCTATTATTGTTTAAAAAAGGAAACGATAGATAAAAATTTGTTATAATCAGCCAATGTGTTAACTTTTAGGAGAAAAGATTATGAGAAAAATTTTATTGTTAAGTATTGTTTGTGTAGGTTTTTTATATGCGGGTGTTAGCGCAAATGAGAAGTTTATCAGCGCTTGTAAGGCGGGAAATTTAAAAGAGGTCAAATATCTTGTGCATCATGGTGTAAATCCAAATACTACCGATGATGAAGGCGATAGCGGGATAACAAGAGCGGGTATTAGCGATCATTTGGATATTGTCAAATACCTAGTATCAAAGGGTGTCAGTATAACATCCAAAGATGAAAATGGAGATACGGCCTTAATGGCAGCTGCGGGATATGGGCAGATTAAAATTGTTAGATATTTAGTTAATCACGGTGCACATGTTGATGCAAAAGATAAAAATGGAGATACGGCTATGATTAATGCCGCAGGGTATGGATATCTTAAAACCGTTAAATATCTAATCTCTAAAGGCGCAGATGTTCATGCAAAAGACAACAACGGGGTAACAGCGCTAATGGGAGCGGCCAGCAGTGAGCATGAGAATTTAGAGCTGATTAGATATTTAGTGCGTCATGGTGCCAGAGTAAACGTGCAGGATAATCGCGGTGAAACAGCCTTGATGAGTGCTGCTAGTTTAGGACGCTTGAGTGTTGTAAAATATCTAATCTCCAAAGGCGCAAAAGTAAATATCAAAGATAAAAGCGGTAAG
>WFMP01000266.1 GCA_015489035.1 Candidatus Altimarinota bacterium | reverse complement strand
TTTTCATTATCATTTATTAATTTCTGTTTTAAAAATAAAGTATTTTTTTTATACAAATTAACAAATAAATCATAATTTTCTATCAATTCTGATTGGTAAATTTCTTTTTCTTTATAATCTTTACAATTATTCAATATATTAAAAGCTACTTCTTTTTTTAATTGATACTTATTTTTATGTGATTCTATCTCATTTGTAAAATATTTATTTATTTTTTTTCTTGAGCTTATATAAAAATAAATTGCTAAACTTAGACCAACCAGTGATCCTATCAGTATAATTTTATTTATTAAAAGTAATGCCTCTATATTTCCCATTATTTTATCCTTATGTTGATTTAGTTAATCTAAGAATTCTATTTGTTTCTTCATAAACTTCTTTTGCTATTTCTCTATTATTTGTAGAAATTAATTGTCTAATATATTCTAATCCAGAATTTCTAAAAATCTTCTTTAAAAAAATAACTGTTGTATAATATTTATTATAGTTTAAATCCATACCTATTTCAATTCCATTTTTAGAACTCAACCAGGCTTCTTTCCATTTTTTTAATTTTAAGTTTTGAATTGCTGATTTTGTATTAACTGCAAATAATTCAACATTAATTCCTTTGTATGGATCTTCTCTCTTTATAACTTCTAAATATTCAATAGCTGAATCATATTCTTTATATATTAGTTTAATAGCATACATTTGATAAAAATAAGACCAGTCTGGTTTATTTGATACTTTTGAAAAATCTTTTGCAAGTTGAGAATATTTATGAAATTTTTCTTCATTTGAATTTCTATAAAGAAAAGCTCCTAAACCAACTGTATACATAAAATAAATTTCTCTTAAATTAAATGAATTTCCATATCTTCTTAAAGATTCTGTTCCAAACCTTTTTTCCCTTTCTTTCTCTCTTTCTTTTCTTTTTACCTCTCTATTATAAGTGGATTCTATCTCTTTAATAACTGTGCTTAAAGTATATTTTGCTTCAGGAGTATCACCAATTAAAGTATAATATAACGTCTTGTAATATATATCTTGTGCTCTTGAATTAAAATTTCTATTGCTATTTTCTAAATCTTCTCTCATTTTTTTTTCTAACTCTTTAAATTCAGCTAATCTATAAAAGACTAGAGTTTCATACGAATTTCTAAAATCCTGTTTTCTATATCTCTTTAATTCCTTTTTTTGATCTAAAATTCTATATCTTCCAAGCCCTTTTCCTTCTTTTTGTAATTTTTTTAGTTTTTGAACCTCTTTCTTACTTTGAATTACCGGATTCCAAATTGCTTCTTTTAATTTTTCCATTATTTCTTTATTTCTTGTATTCGCATATAAAAAAATTAATAAATTTTTTAAAGATCTGTCTTTAAATGCTGAAGTATCTATTCTTTGATTAAATTTTAGTAGCGCAGTTATAAGATCTACATTATAAGGCCTGTAAGCTAATTGAATTCTTAATTTTTCAAAACCTTCTTTGTCTTGTTTTGGTACTTTAAATCTTTCATTATCAGAAAAACTGTTCGTAGAAATAAGAAGTATTCCTGTAAATAAAGAAGTTTTATAGATAAATTCTCTTCTATTCATATAAATTTCCTTCTCTTTTTTGAAAATTATATCATATAGAAGATATTTATTCTTATTCTGTGAACAACCCAACCGCTAAAGACAATTGGGCTTCATGTCGAAAAGACATAAACTTTTCTCGGTAACCAAGAAAGACTTAACTACAAAGATTGCAGGGAACGAGCGTTCTACATGGCTATCTGTTCCGGAAGCTATATATCGTAATCTAGAATATTTTTTGCTAGTTCATTTTTAGAAACTTTAACAGAAAATCGACCGTCAGATTCTCTTTTTACGATACTTTTTTTTGTCTGGAAGGTAATTTTCGGTGATATTTTCATTTGATTTTCATTTTCAGGATTTTAAAATATTTTGAGGTGATTTGAATGCCTTGCTTTTTGAATTCAAAACTTTGTTGCCATAAAGAAGATTTCTTGAATTTAGTAAAACCTTTCTTATTGTCCAAGTCTTTTATTTTCAAATTTAAAGTATAATTCCATGCCTAATTAGCAACAAAGAATTGTTGATTCAACAATGATTCCTGTTCTTTTGTAGGATAC
>WFMP01000265.1 GCA_015489035.1 Candidatus Altimarinota bacterium | reverse complement strand
TTTTTTAGTTATTTTACGATTAAAGTTGTTCCTTCCATATTACCATTAGAATCTTGTAATACTAAAAAGTAGGTATCACTTTTAAGATGTAAATCTTTGATTTTAATTTGATCTTTTTGATATGCTTTTTCAAAAAGTAATTTCCCTTTTTTATCGTATATTTTTATGATATTTAAGATGTTTTTGGTTTTAACATTTTTACCATAATAATCTGAATTATTACAAGGACCTGTACCTAGTGAAGGATCTATTTTGTTTACGTAAATAACATCATTGTTGCCGATAGGGTTTGGATACACTTTTACTTTTATGTTTGCAGTTTTATCCCATATGGGATTAATACCGATTGGACCCATTGGTGGACAAGGGTTATTACTACTATCAAATACATTTACAATTTTATGACCTATTGGTGTTTGTGCACAATTATTTATTGCCCAACAATTAATAACATATTCTCCTTTTAAAGTTCCCCATTGTATATCTATATAGGTTGAGTTAGGTATAATAATAGTTGTAGCGTTTGGATTACCACCATAGTTAACAAAATGCGGAAAAGTTCCTGTGCCTGTGTGGTTTATGTTTTGGATTGTCCATTTATAAGCCGTTGCATCAGGAATCCAATTTACATGCAATTGCGAAGTAGTACCGGCTGGTACATTATCCCAGCCTCCTAAAACATGCATTAAACTTACGGGTACATCAGGAGCACCAATATAGATTGTTTTAGTTATTGTAACAAATTGATTGCAACTATTTGTAATTTTAGCACTCAAAACAAGCGGACCATTTTGATTATTTATTGCTTGGATGGTTACCGTTTGACCATTTACAACTAAAGAAGCCAAAAACGGGTTATCAATAGACCATTCAACATTATAATCATTTGGTAAATTATTTTCTAATTGATAATTACCACTACTACAAATTGCATCTTGACCTAGAATATCATTGGTAGTAGTAAATTCGCTTAAATGTACAACTGAAGTTAATGTGTCATACGGTACACCGTCTAGATAAGGAGTAACACTTACATTACTTGGTGGAAATTGATATGGTTCTAAATCAATATTATTTGTTGTGGTTGTAAAAGTATGTACAATACTACCATTGCGTTTCCAACCGTTACCAACATTCCAATGATATTCTAAACTGCCTGGTGAATTATGTACGTCTGAAACGCTAAAAGTCGCACTTGATTGTCCACAAGATATAGAAGAACTACTTGGACTTAAAATATACTCTGGTCTTGTAATATTATAATCACAACTTTCATAAATATAAGTAGAATCATAAAGAGCAGATAGTGTACCACCATCATCATTAAGCTGAGAGTTAGATATTGAAACCAAGCCTGTGAGTTCAAAATACTGATAATTTCCATTAATTGTCCAAGAATTGGTATTAATATGGTGTGAGACAAGAGTGATAGTAGTACCTAATGCTCCAAGTTGTATAAGGACATCACCTGTTATATTAACATTATCTGTACTATTTTCAAAATAAGGTTGTTCAAAACGCACTTTAAAAGTAATATAATGTTCAGTATTTAAATTTAAATCTATTGAACTACAATTAGGTATTTGTGAATAATTATATTCTACATCATATAAATCCAAAGTTTGTGAATATATATTAGAATTGAAAAAATATAGAATAAGTGCTATTGAAATGATTTGTTTGATTTGTTTGTAATAAGTATGATTTGTTTTCATATTTTTGTAATGTTTTTAAAATTTAATTTATTTGACGATTGATTAATTTTAAACAGGAGAAGGCACTATCTTATAGTGTCTTTCTCTAATTTTTAGTTTATGTTTCCATTATTATTAAGGTTTTTAAGTTAAATTTATTTTTTTTCTAAGTAAAAATGAAAGCCAATACTTGCTTTAATATTCTCAATTTTGTTAGTATATGATGAATCTCTTTTTATTTTTTTGGAATTAATATCATATCCTAGAGAAAATTCTAAACCTACACTATTTGTAAAAAATGCAACAGCACCTATTTTAAAACCATATTTATGACCATAACTAGTTAAATCAGATTTATGTATATTATAATCATAATTGATTTGTGAAAACACATTGTAAAATTTTTTTTGTTTTAAAAAGTAATATCTTGTATAGATACCTAAAAAATAGCTACTATGGTGATTATTCCCACCTGAATCTTTATATAAAGTATTCTCAAATTTTAAATGACTGCCTATCACTAGTTTGTCTTTAATGAAATAACCTATATCAGGGTTAATTTCGATTATTGAATATTTACTA
>WFMP01000264.1 GCA_015489035.1 Candidatus Altimarinota bacterium | reverse complement strand
CAGAAATAGTATAAGTATGTCCCAACTAATTCTTAAGTTATTTATTGGTTTTAAGTTTTCTTTGAAAGTTCATAATTTAGGGGTTTATTAATGGTGCGCCCGACAGGAGTCGAACCTGTGACCTTTGGTACCGCAAGCACACTTTGTATCATTCCTTAAACTTCTTTTTAATTTCTAAAGCCCTATTTTAAGGAATTTCTATTTTCTATTAATTCTTTTTAATGTATAATACTTCTGATAAAAGTATGTCCCAAAGTATGTCCCAACTGTAATTACAAATAAGGTACAAAATGGCTGTTGATAGAAAACAATTTACCAAAAAAATAGAAACTAGCTTAAAATCTAATGAAAGTTATACCAAGTTTTATCTAAATTTTAAACTTGATGGGAAGTTGAAACAAAAAGTTTTAGATTATTCACAAAAACAATGGGACAAGCGGACACGAATTTCTAATGCAAAAGCTCAATTAATTCAAGAAAAGAATAAAGAAGTTAATGAAGGTATTAATTTCAATGCAAATAGTACCTTAAATAATGTTGCAGAAATATATTTTGATCTTGCTTGTGAAAAGTCAAATTGGACTAAGAATCGACATGATACGTACAACCTTTATTGTAAGCATGAAATAGGTAAAAAGAAAATTAAATTTGTTCGGCAAGTTGATATAGATTATTTACGCAAATCTATGGAAAAACAAGGACACTCAAAGCGAACCGTCAATGGATGCAGTCCAAGAACTATGAAAAAAGTTTTAATCCAAATCTTAAAACCTATTCTCACATATGCTTATGAAAATAAAGTTATATCGGAAATTCCACTCATCAAAGCACCAAAACAACATCGAAATAAAAAAATTGTTCAAAACGCAACTGAAAAGTTTACTATACTTTATAGGGAAATCTCAAAACTATATCAAGAAGATCCATTTTACAAGGCACTTTTTCTTTTTGCACTTTATGGACGACGATGGAATGAAATTAGAACTCTTCATTGGGAAGAAGTAGATTTTCCACGAAATACTTATACAATCCTTGCTCAGTATAATAAAATAGGGATTGATCAACATTACGATTTACCATCCTTAATTAAAATGGCTTTAATTGAAATCCGAGCTGATCGTGAAGGATTGATATTTAAGTCGCCTATCACACAAAAAGAACTTTATCCTCCCAAAAGACAACTAGAAAGAATAAGAGAAGCGACCGGCATCGAAAAATTAACCATGCACTATTTTAGACATATCCTTGTAAGTGCGATGGGTGAGCATGGTATTGCTAATACAATTTTATCTGCATCTCTTGGACATACTAATTTAGACACAGTCAATGATTATTATTTAACTGTGAACCATAAATCGGCATCAAAAAGGGCAAACATAGAAATAGAAAAATTACTATAGCATTTTTTCAATGGTTTACCTGAAGACAAATGATAAGTGTTTAATAAAAATAAATGATCTAAAAGTAGAATTGATAATTGTTATAAGTACCTACTCAAAAAGAACACCAAATTATCCTAAAGCTATTAAGGGGTAAAATTTCTCTTCATAAATTGAAAAGTCAATAACGCTTTTATCTCCATATTTATTAAGTATTCTTTGAGTATATTCTTTCACCGCAGTCTAGCTATGATAAGCCGATATTTCCATCCAACAATATTTGATAAACTTTCAGAATATCTCAATGATATTAAATTCTGGAGAGTAAAGAGGGAGATATATTAAAATTAACCCTCTATTAGCTCACTTTGGAATATTCTCTTTAAATTTTCTACTCTTATGAAATGATGCATTATCTAGTGTTACCACAGTACACCTCCGCTTAAGTAACATTTTGTCTGTTATTGCCAAAATCTTTCATTTAACAAACAAATATGTGTATTAATTGATTATAGAACATTTAACACATACTAAATATTTAAGAATAATAGAGATTTTTTCTAAAAACAACCAATTATTTGGCAAATTGTCATGATTTTAATAATTAACACACAAAATATATGTTTGTTAATGTTGCTATTTATAGTTCATTTGTGTAAAATGTGTTTGAATAAATAGTTAT
>WFMP01000263.1 GCA_015489035.1 Candidatus Altimarinota bacterium | reverse complement strand
CCTATAAAGTAAATAGTAGTTTTGTTTTGATTAGATTTGTAAATAATTTATTCACCATTATATTTGTGTCAATAAATTGGTATTAATTTATTTTAGAATAAGTTTATCTATAACTCATAATTTACTACTTACAATTAATAAAAATGAACTGTCCATCTTGCTGAGCAAAAATAGAAATTATTCCTTGAATTACAAATTATGTGTGCCCTTACTGTGGGACTATTTCTTTATTTGAACATGATGTTTTACAAAGCACTTGAGAAAAATCTGAAATCATTCCTTTTCCAACAACCTTTGAGTATGGAAAAACTTATTTTGCAATAAAATCAAAAGATAGTAATGATACAATAAATTGAAAACAAGTTGATTGGCTTAGTGAAAAAGAATTTTCTGATCAAAAATTAAGTGATTATCTAGTAAAAGTTTATATTTTTTGACACATTAGAAATCATAGTGAATGAAGTATTTATGATAAATTTTTTCTAAGAATTTTAGATGATAAATTAGAACTGGATAGGGCTAAAAACTTAATTTCAGAAGAAGATGAATGACAAATCAAACTTTATTATGTGGATACACTTGAAGATAAATGATTTTTTGAAGAATTATTTAATACAAATGAACCTTACAAAAATGGTTTATTTATCCAAGAAAAATGAATTCAAACAATTGAATGATTTGAATGATGAATCCCTTTTGATGTTTTAAATGCAAAACAAAGTAAATACCTTAATTTAGTAAAAAAATGATGAAAAAATATTTTGATAGAAAATTATTTAAACTGAAATGTTTTATATTGAGAATGAATCTAAATGTCTATCTGGAAAGAGTTATATCAAGCATATGAAAATAAAGATTGTAATAAATTTAAAGTAATCTGGACTAATCTATCCGATGAAGATAAAAATGGTCCTTATTTTTCTAAATATCAATCTTTGTATTCTAATCTTTGTCCTTCCTCAAATAAAAAATGAAAAATTCTTCTTAAATGAAAAACTATAAAATGTCCTCATTGTGGTTCTGGAATTTCTAAATCTACTTTTAACTTAGAAAGTATCAAAAAGCTTAAACAATGAGCAAAAATAATTAATTTTGTTTGTAATTATTGTGGTACTGATTTTACTTGGTCCAAAAAACCTTTTAAAACTATTTTCTCAGATTATACTGTTTGAAAAGAAATTAAAATTAAATGAAATACTTACAAACTATCTTGAGCTGTAAAATATAAATGAACATATAAAGAAATTTGAGAATGAGGTTGATATCTTAAATATGTAGAATGGCTTGCTTATAATGAAAAATGAGAACTTTTCTATATTTCAGAATCTAGATCTAAAGATGATTATTGAACTTATGATAGCATAGAAATTTCAAAAAAAGTTAATTTTCCTTTTGTTATATTTAATTATGATGACTATAGTATAAAAACTAATCTATGAACATTTGAAAATAAGGAAACAGATACAATCAAAGTATCAGAAATCTATGGAGAAGTTAATAAATCTTACAAAATTTGAGAAGAAATTAAAATTTATAACTTTCAAGATTATTCATTAGAAATCGAAGCTACAGACAATGGGATTGAAAGAAATCTTTATCAAAGAGTATGAAAAATTAAATCAAATCAAAAAGAACATACATCAGAAACTTGAGATATATCAGATAAATTATGAATAGATAATAATTTTTGAGCAATAGATGTAATATTTTTTATATTATCACTTATAATATGTCCTTACTTATTTTTATTAAGTATAATACTTATATTTATATCTCATAAATCAGATATGACCGACAAATTAGCATCATATTTTCGGATCCTATTAATAATGTTTATAATTTGTAAAAGTTCTTGATGATGATGAAGTTATAGAGGTGGAGGATATTCATCTTCTTCATGGTGATCTTCTTCATTTGGATGATGAAAATAAATTTAACAATAATAATTTTTAATAAATGTTACTTTTTATAATAAATAAAATTTGAGAAATAGACTTCATAGACGAAAGCAAGTTTCAAGATGTTTTACCTCTTCAAGATGATTTTTATATTTGAGAAAGTATTCATGGATGGATGTTGAACATTTCAAAAGAAGAATTTGTAGAAAAACTACCTATTTTGAATGGTTTTGTGAATAAATACTGATTTATAAATGAAGTTTTACTTCCTGTAGATTCTAAACTTATAAACTTACAAAATGTCTATGAAATTGAATTTGAAGAAGAAAAAATAAAACAAATTCCTTTTACTATAGAAAAAATTAAAAACTTCCTCGAAGCTGGGAAACTTTTAACCAACTCCAAAAAAGAAGAATTTAGCCAATCGTTGGATGAAAATATTTATTTAATTTTACAAAATATCATTAAACTATATTTTATAATCTATGATGCTATCAAAAATAAGGAGGATTTGAAAAACATTATGAAATCTAACAATATTTTGGAAGAATACAAAGCACAAGCAAACTTACTTGAATATACTTCTTCTATCAATATAAAAAAAATGATTACTCAATTAAATTTTCTGATTCAGCAATTAAATATAGTTTCAGAATTTTTTAATAAGTTTAAGAAAGAAGTTGGATTGATTTAATTATTCATAGTCCAAAAATCATAATTTATTATTTATAACTAAATAAAATGTTCTATTTCATCGTATTCGTAGTTGCCATTTGTTCAATGATTTATGAAGTACTACTTTCTACCTTAAGTAGTTATTTAATTTGAAATTCAGTAGTTCAATTTACACTAACTATCTGACTTTTTTTATTTTGACTTGGTGTAGGTTCATTTATTTCAAAATTTCACAAAAATTCATTCAAAACTTTTATAAACATAGAATTAATGCTTTGAATTTTATGATGATTTTCTGTTCTAATTGTAAAATTAGCTTATATTTGGTTCGCAAATTATTTAATGTTATTTTCATTATTTTACTTTGGATATGTAATCTTAATTTGAAGTCTTACATGATTCGAAATTCCTCTAATATCAAATATTTTATACAATGGAAAAGAAGAGGCCGAACAAACTGAAAGTGAGTTTAAAAATGTAATTTGAGATGTATTTACCTATGATTATGTTGGATCTTTGATAGCTACATTTTTGTTTCCATTTTTACTTTTACCTTATCTTGGACTTACTTACACAGCTTTTGTTGTATGATTATTCAATATTTTAGTTGCTTTTATTTTTCTTATTCAGAAAAAAACCAAAAAAGAATTACTCCAACTTAAGATATTTTATAGTAGTTTAGTGAAAATTCTATTTTCTATACTTTTACTAATTGCCTGATTAGTTTATGCAAATTCAAGATTTGAAAGTGTTTGGGACCATTTTTTCTACAAAGAACCAATTGTTTTTCAAACTCATTCAAAATACCAAAAAATTGTAATCACAAAAAGATGAAACGATGTTAGACTTATGCTAAACGGACATTTACAATTTCTTTCACTTGATGAACATAGATATCATAGTAGTTTATGGACTGTTGCAAACCATTATACTCAAAACTTAAGTTGAGAGAAAAATATACTTATTTTATGATGATGAGATGGACTTTTAGCAAGAAATATGATAGCAAGTTTAAGCTGAAAACAATATCATATTACATTAGTTGATTTAGATCCTGAAATGACTCATTTAGCAAAAACTTTCCCATTATTATTAAAAATAAATAAATGAAGTTTAAACAATCCTCATGTAAAAGTAATAAATGATGATGCTTTCAGATACCTACTAACTTCAAAAAAAAAATATAATGTAATAATTGCAGATTTTCCAGACCCAAGAAGTGTAGAAATAGCAAAATTATATTCAAAAGAATTTTATGAAATGGTACAAGCACATTTGAATAATTGATGAATTTTTACAACACAGGCTGGAAATGCCTTTTTTACAAAAGAAAGTTTTTGGTGTATTTACAAAACTATCGAAGCTACAGGACAGAAACCATTTGCCTACCATGCATATCTGCCATCATTTGGGGATTGGGGATTTGTTTGATTCAAAAAATGAAGTAATCCTCCCAAACTTACTTGAGAATACATTTCTACTAAGTTTGATAAAGACTATCTTGTAAATATGAAAACATTAAAAATAAATGATTTGGACAATGAAATGATTATAAACTATTACCTAAAATGACGGGCAAGATTTAGTCAATAAAAAACTTTAATAATTAACCCAAAAAAGATGAATACAGAATTTGAAATAGTTTTTACAAATATTGATAGAGATAAAATTATAGAAAAAGTTAAAAAAATATGAGGAATTCAAAGTAAAAAAAATACTTTAATGAAAAGAATTGTATTTAATAATCCTATTGTTGAAGAACGATCTTATGTAAGAGTTAGAGATGAATGAGATAAGATTACTTGTACTTACAAAGAAATTAAAAATTGAAAATTAGATATAAATTCTGTTAAAGAATTAGAAACAGAAGTTAAAAGTTTTGATACTATGGTTTCAATTTTTGAAAACCTTTGACTAAAAGCAAAATCATACCAAGAGACTTACAGAGAAGTTTGGGAAATAAATAATGAAGTAGAACTAATGTTTAATGTTTGGCCTTGATTAAATTTATTTATTGAAATAGAAGGAAAATCTGAAGAAATTGTAAGAAAATATTCTAAACTTCTATGATTTGATTATAAAAAATGAATTTTTGGAAGTGTAGATCAAATATATTTAAAAGAATTATGAATACAGCCAGAAATAATAAATAATTTAGAAAAAATTACTTTTGATAATCCACCTAAAGTATAATATTTAAGGAAATAAAAACTTAAAAAAGTATACCGATAAAGGCATACTATAATAATTAATGTTTTATTTTCATCAAATTAAATTATTTAAAATAGTACCATAAGCAGTATTATAAATTATAACTAGATAATTATTATATTTTCAATGTCATTTATTCCCAGTCCTTAAATAATTTAAATCTAAATTAAATGCTTTTTTATATGCTGGAGCTGTATTAGGAACTTTTTTTCATCATGGTAATATATATTTTCCATCAGATCATAATATAGCACCTCATATAGTATTTCTTGAAATGATAGATCAATTTATAATCAATTGTCTATTCAATTCATTTGTTCTTATATTATTATTTCATGTATATATATCTCAATGGTTATTAACTGACATAATTCATCCATCTGCATATAAAAAAGCATTTATTTTTGTTACATCTGGTTTGATATATATATTTCACTTATCTAAGTCATTTTCCTTAAGAACTATTACTAATAAGTTTTTATCCATAGCACCAAGGTTTTTATTTACTATAAAATTACCATCTTTTATAATTAAAATATTATATTTTCAAAGCTCTCTATCTACATCACTTGCTTTATAATCTCATTCTACATATTTAATACCATTTGATATTTCTCAATTTAACATTCATCTTATCTTTATGAAAGATGCTTTTCTAATTTTACTTCTAATGTCAAATAATTTTAATTTTGTAAAATTCCTTTTTCAATCTGTAAGAAATAATTTTCAGTTAGCTTGAGATAATCATACAATTTTAATATTATCGAACTTAGAAGCTTTATCTGTTAATAATACAGGAGTATCACTATCATTTTTATAAGCAGTATTATTTTTTCAGATATAATATTTTACTACTTTTCATCACAGCTTATAC
This sequence comes from Candidatus Altimarinota bacterium, assembly GCA_015489035.1. GTDB lineage: Bacteria > Patescibacteriota > Gracilibacteria > Absconditabacterales > Absconditicoccaceae > S009-33. Next base: position 2,772 of record WFMP01000263.1, on the reverse strand, counting down.
GATATTATTGGTTTTACAGATAATTGTAATTTATTTATATCTTTATTTATTTCATTTGATCATGTATAATTTAATATAAAATCCATTTTGGGAAGCATAGTATCACTATCAATTTGATTTCATACTTTTTGAAGTATATAGTTTTTAGATCACAATACGGTTAAACTATTTGTTAAATTAGTTACATATAAATTATTAAATGAGTTTACATTTCAGTCATTAATTAATTTAACTCACAATAATTGATTTGGTCAGACTTTTAATTTTACTGTATCTCAACTATTATTTAAAATCTCTGGACTTCATATAAAAGGTTTTTTAAAATTATAAGCTATATTTTTAATAATAATATCAGCTCAATTATTGATATTAATTTTAAGCTTTCCCTTTTGAGATTTGAATGGAGCAACAGATTTTATTCAATCAATCTTTATATAAAAATGAGTTCAATTTCATTGTACAGTAAAATTATTTGTTGGCAATACTAATGCGCTACTTCATAAATTAGTAATTCTATCTGTTTTTATATTACTTTCATCTGATATTAACTTAACAGTCATTCATTCTAAATTTACCACTGGTCTTCATTGTAAAGTATATCAGTTAATATTAAGTTTTACACTACAAGTATTACTATTATTTGCATATAAATTATCACAAGTGCTCGAAGAATTATATAAATCTAATTTTACGGGTTGAGTACTTGTAGCTTGTCAAGGCTCAGGTCTATCTGAGGGACAAGATGAGGTATCACAACTGCTAGTGGTATTAGATGTAGTAGAACAATTATCACCATCACAGGTTTTAGTTGTTGTAGTAGTAAAAACAGTAGTTCAACAACTAGAATAGTTCGGAATCCAATTAGTTGTATTTTGTTTACAGTTAATTATTCAATTTGAATTCCAATTATCTGATATATTACAATTTCACCAAACAGGTGACCAACTAGATATATAAGAACTACAAGTTCATCATCTTGAAGTTGAAGAAGAAGAAGAAGTTGAATGTATATCAATCTGTACAATAGGCATATTTCAACATCATACGATCAAATATCATCATTGCATATGAGCTAACATACCGCTTGTTCTCATCTTATTAGCATGTTTTTTATTTCATCCCCATCATCATTTATCTAAAATTGTCTTTTCAGCAATTGCCGCAACTTTAGATAAATCTATTTTACTTGCATCATATCATATTGTTTTCAAATAAGATCACTCAGCTTTTACTAAAGCTGCTCAATAGGCTATATTATGTGCTTTATTTCATACATATGTATATGAAGCTGCATAGCTATTTGATAAATTACTAATCACTAAAAATATTATCAATGTTATAATTAATTTAAATACCTTTTTCATTTTTATTTTTTATTATATTTTAAAATAATTTTTTTTACTTCTGTTTTAAGCTCTTTATTATTTATTATCTTTGAATATGGTCAATTTTTACTACTATATTCGTATATAAATAATACATATAATGATTTATTTTCTGAATTTAGAAGTACACTATCTAGGTAAGATAAAGTATTTTTTATATCTCATTTATATGCATAAGATCTTGCTAAATCATATTCTCAATCTACTTTAACTTTTTGTTGAACATTTGCCATTAATCAAATATCTTTAGTAGACATTTTAACTTGCTTTTTAAAGTTCTTAATAGCATTATTGAAATCATTTTTTATATAATAATATATTCAAAGATATTTATATGCCATTGAATCATTTGGATATAATTCAATGGCCTTTTCTAATTCTTTCGGAGCCTTATTCATTATTTTTCATCATATCATTATATAAGCAGTTCACAAAGCTACATAATTACCTGGATAATCTTTATTTTCCTTTATTCATAACTTAGCATATGCTATTGTTTTATCTATATTTTTGTGCAAATATAGGGTGCTTAAATCATAATATAGTTCTGAATTTAAAAAAGTATTATTTGTCTTATTTAATATTCTAATAAAATATTTTATGGCTTTATGAAAATCTCCTTTTCTAGCTTCATACCTTCATCTATTTAACAATATCTTAATGTTTTTAGGATCTATTTTTTCTGCTTCTTTATAATTCAAATTAGCCTTTCTCATATATCCTTGTAAATCATATACATGTCATATTTGATTAATTACATTTGCTTTTTCTTTTTTATTAAGATTTTTATAAGAAAGAACTTTTTTATATTCTTTTAATGCTTTATTAAATTTATTTTGAATTTCATATGCATATCACTTTAAAAAATCTACTCTAGGGTCTAATTTCATATTATTTAACATATTTAATGCTTTTTGAGCAAATGTATTTTCCTTATAATAAACACTTCAATATTTTAAATACAATTGAGCCAATTTTAATTTAGCTTTATAATCATTTTCGAAGTTTATACTAATTCTATTTATTTCCTTTTCTAAATTATTTTTAGGATTTAAAAAGTGAAACATTATTTTATTGTTTTCTATACTCAATTTATTATTGTTTTTAATTTCATTTTTACATCAACTAAGAGACAATAATAAAATACCAAAAAACATTATAAAAATAAACTTATACATTTAATTGTTTTTAGTTATAAATTACTAATACTCGCACTTAAATTATAAATATGTAAATAGATATTGCAAGTAATACTTTAATGTTTGGTATTGATTAGATTTATTTATTGAAATAGAAGGAAAATCTGAAGAAATTGTAAGAAAATATTCTAAACTTCTATGATTTGATTATAAAAAATGAATTTTTGGAAGTGTAGATCAAATATATT
>WFMP01000262.1 GCA_015489035.1 Candidatus Altimarinota bacterium | reverse complement strand
ACATAATAAAAAAATAATGAATTAAAAATATCTTTCCTTGATTTATATCACAAAATATGTATAAAGTTCCAGCTGTTTTTTATTTATTGATAGAATACTAATGCCTACAATCAATCAGCTTGTTAAGAACGGTAGAAAGAGAAAGATTAAAAAATCTAAAGCTCCTGCCTTAGGAATTAAATTAAACACATTGAAAAATGATAAGGTTGTAAATATACCTTCTCCTTTCAAAAAAGGTGTTTGTGTAAAAGTTACTGTTGCTTCACCAAAGAAGCCAAACTCTGCTCAAAGAAAAATTGCTAAAGTTAGATTATCTAACGGAAATGAAGTAGTTGCTTATATTCCTTGAGAAAAACATACTTTACAAGAACATAGTGTTGTACTTGTAAGATGAGGTAGAACAAAAGATCTTCCATGAGTTAAATACAAGATCGTAAGATGAGTATATGATGCTAATCCTGTAGAAGGAAGAGGTAAATGAAGATCAAAATACTGAGTTAAAAAATCATAAAAATTCCACATTAATTTCACAAGTTTAATGTTAGGAGTACCCCTTCTCATGCTGATCCAATTGTGGGAGATGTTGGGGAAAAATTTATTAAGTTAATTTTAATTAGAATTATGTCTAAAAAGTTCAAGAAACCAGATATGTTAATATTACCTGATAGTAATGAAAAAATTGAAAAATTCATAAACTATATTATGCTAGACGGTAAAAAATTAGTTGCTAGAAAAATATTCAATATGGCAATGGCTGAAATAGAAAAAAATGGTCATCCAAATCCAATAGTTGTTTGGGAAAAAGCTTTAGAAAATGCTGCTCCTTCAGTTATGGTTAAATCTAAAAGAATATGATGAGCTGTTTATCAAATTCCTCTAGAAGTTCCTGGAAACAAAAAAGTATTTCATGCTAGTAAATGGGTATTAAATGCTGCAAGGAGTAAAAAAGGTACACCAATGTATATAAAATTAGCAGATGAATTATTAGCTGCTTATTCAGGACAAGGTGCTGCTGTTAAAAAGAAAGAAGAAGTACATAAGATGGCTGATGCTAATAAAGCATTTGCTTATATGGCAAGATATGTTAAATAATATTTATATATATTACAATCATTTAGAATGAGTACAGGTTTTAAATCAAACTATAAACATATTTGGTATAATCCAAATAAAAAAAGAACTCCAAGTGGAAAAAAATATGAAAAAGCTATGAAACATTATAAAATCTTATTAAAAAGAATAGAAATAGAATGAGAAACTAAATGGCTTCAAAATGCTATGGTAAAAGTTCAAGCTAAATTCAAAAAATATTGAATTAAAGAAAGTATGATAAAATAATTATTTTAAATTTTAATCTGTTCGTATGCCTAGATTAACTACAAAAAGAAGACATAAACTTAAAAAAGCTATGTCTAGAGTTGAAAAAGTTATTATTATGGAAACTAGAAATAACATAGAGAAACAAAAGAAATGGAAAGCTAAACTTGCTGAAAAAAGAACAAGTAAGTAATTTTAAATTAATAAAGTTTTACAAAATATGAATTTTGAAAGAATAAAACAATTAGCATCTATATATGAAAATAAAATATGGGATGTAAAAGTATGACAAGAAGTGGAAATTCATGAAAAAATCACAGATGGTAAAAATACAAGAATCTGGAAATTTAAATGACTTATCATAAAAGTTAAAAATCCAAATTTACATACTTGAACTTTTACTGTAAGAGGTAAAGTTATAGATGTAGATGTTGAAAAAGTATATCCTTTATCTTCTACTACCATTCAAAAAATCTTATTATTAGATGAAAAAAGAGTTAGAAGAGCTAAATTATACTATATTAGAGAAAAAATCGGTAAAGATGCTAGACTTAAGAGTTTACTTACTGGTGAAAGATCTTATGAAAGAAATACAGAAATAGCTAAAAGAGAATTAAATGTTGCTAAAGTAGAAAACAAAGAAGTTGAAAAAACTACTGAAACTTCTACTGAAGAAACTACAGCTGAATAATTTTTAAACATATAAAGTTTTAAATAATGGAATTAAAAGTTACTAAAAGAGAAGTAGGGAAGATTAAAACTCTTTTAAATAAATGAGTTGTTCCTGGTGTTATTTATGGAAAACATATTGAAGCTCCTATTAGTATACAATTTAATAAAAATGAATTTATTAAGTTATATAAACAAACAGGTTCTTCTACTCCTATAACTTTAAAATGAGAAGGTATAGAAGAAATGGTTCTTATCCATGATTTACAATTAAATCCTGTAAAAGATACTTTGATACATGCTGATTTCTTATGAATTAAAAAATGAGAAAAAGTTAAGGCACAAGTTACTATCAATGTATCAGGTGTAGAAGCATTGAAAAAAGAATGATTAGAAATGAATATTGTTATGAATACTTTAGAAATAGAAGCTATACCATCAAAATTAGTTAGTCAAGTTGATATCGACGTAACAAATCTTAAAGATTGAGAAAATATTACAGTTTCTAGTATAGATTTAGGTAAAGATGTTGAAATCTTAACAGATAAAGACGAAGCTATAGTTACTGTTTATGCTCCAAAATGAGGTAAAGATGATGAAGAATCAACTGAAGAAGCAACTGAAGAAGCAGAAGAAACTAAAGCTGAATAATTATAATTACTCTGATAATTTATCAGGGTTTTTTTATTAAAAAATTAGCTTTAAAGTATAGTATTTTTCTTTATATTAAAAGTATTTAATTAACTAAATAAATACTCTATGTTTGTTGTAATAGATGGTATAGATGCAAGTTGAAAAACTACTCAATTAAATTTACTTACAAAATACCTAGATAAAATAAATAAAACTTATGATATCTATGATTTTCCTCAATATAATAAAAAAAGTTCATTTATGGTAAAAGAATATTTAGCATGAAATCTTTGAAATTTAAATGAAATCACTGCTAAACAAGCAAGTTTACTTTATGCAGTAGATAGATTTTATGTAAAAAATAATATTTTAAAATCTATAAAAGAAAAAGATTTTGTCCTTTCAAATAGATATACTACTTCAAACATAGTTCACCAAGCTACAAAATTAGAAAATATAGAAGAACAAGATGAAATCATAAATTGGATAGAAAATATAGAATATGAAACTTTATGATTACCAAAACCAGACAAGGTTATATTTTTGGATATGCATATAGATATAGTATGGAAACTAAATAATAAAAGATGATGATGACAATGAAGAGATATCCATGAGTTAGATTATAATTATTTAAAAAAATCTTATCTAAGAGCTCTAGAAATAGCTAAAAAACTTAACTGGACTATTGTTAAATGTTATGAAAATGATAAACCTAAAAATTTAGAAACAATACATACAGAAATTAAAAAAGCATTAAATATATAATTTTAATTTTTAAAAGAAAAAAATATGTCAATTTGGCTTTATGCTCTAGTATGAAATATAATTATATGACTTTGAATTATAATTACTTTTTTTATTCTAAAAAATATTAAAGGGAAAATAAATATATCTTGAAATATAGACCATATCATAGCTTTTACAGTTTGATTGCTACTTTGAATAGTATTTCTATGATTTTTACCAGAACTATTTGAATTATCAGCTCAAAATCATATTTCCTGATCAAGTATTTGATGATTTATATTAGCAGGATTAATAATTTTTTATGTATTAGAATTAATTTTACATTGGCATCACTGCTGAGAAACTTGAGAAGATCATTGTAAGGAACATTCAAATTTCTTGATGATGGCTATTTCTACCTTAATCCATAATACTTTCCACGGAATAGTGCTTTATGGTGTGTTCAGTATAAGTATTCCTTTCGGTATTATCATCACTATTGCAATTTTGATACACAGCATTCCACAGAATATTGCAACTTATTTATTAGCAAACTGAAAGGAAAAAATAGCTTATATTTGAGCTTTATGATGAATTTTATGAGTATTAATTTTATATCCTTTTCAAAACTTCATTTTATCATATAAATATGCTGTTTTAGCACTTATATCTTGATTCTTACTTTACACTGCCCTTACAGATATATTGCCAGAAATTATGAACAAAGCCAATTTAAAAAAGAAAATATTATATCTATTATTTATACTTGTTGGTATTTGAACATTTTTATGAATTGAATCAACTTCACATTTTGTAGAAAATCACAAAAATATCTTACAAAAAAAATAATCCCTGAAAATTTCAGAGACTAACTATTTGATAATAAATGTAAATGTATGTGAAATACTTCTTGTCCGTGGTCTTTACCACAATTTACCTGTAATCTACATCCGTGTAGATTTTTTTGTTTAATAATTTTATGAGCAACTGTAAATAATCATTCAGTTAATTTAAGATCCTCAGTAGATTCTATCTCATCAAATCTTTCAATATGTTTTTTAGGAATAATCAAAATATGAGTTTTTGCCTTTGGAGCAATATCATTGAAAGCAACATAATTTTCATCTTCATAAATTAATTCAGTAGGTATTTCTTTATTTGCTATCTTACAAAATATACAATCAGTCATTTTTATTTAATTAAATTATAAATTTTAATCTAAAACACTCATTCCAAGTATAACATTTCTTTCTACTTCCTTTGCACAAAAATCTTTATTAAAATACATATCCAAAGCCTTATTTATCACAGAATCAATTTCTTCTTTATCATATTTTTTCAATTTATTATAATTTGCCTTACTTAAAACAACTTTAATTTTTACTTTATTTTTATTTTTTCTCATTAACTAATTTTTTATTAAGATAAATATCTTCTCAATCTATTTAAACTTTCTTCTTTTCATAAAATTAATAACAACTCAAAAGCTCACGGACTCGCCTGGACTCACGAAAGAATAGATCTTATCGGTCGTAGTGTTTGCCCATTTTTTAATTCATTTTCCTTATTGTAGCTTATCAATGTATTTTTCAAAGTTTCTTTATCCCAAGCTTCGATATTTTCCAACAAATCTATAATCTTTGGTAATTGCTCTTGCACTAATTCTTTTGAAACTTTCATTTTTGCATTATACAAAATATCATCAGAAACCTCTACAAAATCGTATAAATATTTAGCATACAAAACAAATTGTTCAAGAGTTTGTAATCTTACTTTAACTTCATCAAACCATTTTTCTACATAATCCAAATCATCAAGTTTTCATTCTTTTATCAAATTATCCCAATATTTAGCTTTTTGAAATAACTCATTTTCTTCCTCTAATTTTAAAGCATCATTATTTAACAATAAATCTATATAATTTTTTAATTGTTCTACAAATTGTTCTGGAGTTAAATTTCTAATATGTTCTGCATTAAAATGAATAGCTCTTGGAAAATCATAAACAGCATTTGAACTTTGAACTCTATCCATAGAAAATTCTTTCAATAACTCATCAAATGTAAAAAATTCTCTATCATCAGAAGTATGCCATCACATAAGTGCTATAAAATTCAAAACAGCTTGAGGTAAAAACCCAGCTTGAGCAAACTTTTTAACTGTCACAAAAGTATCAGAAGTATCTCTTTTTGACATTTTAGATTTATTTGGATTTAACAAAAGTGGTAAATGTCAAAAAACTGGCACATCATATCACAAAGCTTCATAAAGTAATATTTGTTTAGGAGTATTTGGAATATGATCCTCACCTCTTATCACATGAGTAATTCACATTAAATTATCATCTACTACATTTGCAAGATAAAAAATAGGACTACCATCAGATTTAGCAATTACAAAATCTCAAATTGTAGAAGTATCAGTTCTTATCTCTCATTTTACCATATCATTAAAAACTAATCCTTTTTCCTCTACTTTAAATCTTACTACTGCTTTCCTTCAGTCTTTTTTATATTGATCTATTTGTTCTTGAGTATAATTTGGAGTTTTATAAACAAATCATTTTTTCTCTTTTCTTGCTTGATCTCTCATTTCTTGTAATTCTTCAGGACTTTCCCAAGCATAATAAGCCTTTCATTCATCTATCAATTTTTGAATAATTTCCTTATGTTTTTGTTCATTAGCACTTTGATAAACTATCTCTTCGTCCGGATTTAAACCTAACCAATTTAATCAAGCCAAAATCTCCTGTGTATGTTCTGGTAAAGATCTTTCCTTATCTGTATCTTCTATTCTTATCAAAAACTTCCCTCACTGAGGTTTTGCAAATAAATAATTAAATAATGCAGCTCTTGCAGTTCCAATATGCATATTTCAAGTTGGACTTGGTGCTATTCTTACTCTAATTTCACTCATTTATAAAATTTAAAATTTAAAAAAACATAGCCAAAATATAGCTATATTTAGTTTATAATCAATGAAAGATAGATTTTATTTAGTATTTTTTATCTCCTCTTCAATTTTTACTTTTTGCATTTTTTTTATTTCTTGCCAATCTCAATTATAATCTCAAGTATCTTTATTTATTCTTCAAGAAAACTTTGTCAAAGCTCTATCCATTACTCTTTCTACAGAAATTATTTTTCATTCACTCTTCAAACTATTCAATAGACATAAATAATCCCACAAAACATCTCATAATTCATCCTCCAAATATGCTTGATGTGTGTTTATCTCAGCTTCAGCTTCCTGTATTTCTCATTTTAAGTTTTCCCAATAAGTTCTTGATCATTTATACCAAGTCATTTCATCTCATTTTAACAAAAAGTATTTTATTCTCTTTTCAGAAAGATTATTTAATAGTTCAATTTTATTATTCATATGTATTTTTTAAAATATTAAAATAAATTTAACAACTCACTATTGGCTCGAAAATATAGTATGGCACCAATAATTCTTTTTCTTTAAGTTTATTTCGTTCTAATTTTTCTATATCTTTTAGTATATTTTTATATCTTATCATCTCAAAACTATCTAAGTTTAATTCAAATAATTCTTCTAACAAATATTTTTGATCCATATCTTGTTTCGGTACTATATCATAATTATTCTCTTCTTTTAAGTAGATAAACTTATTTTTGTTACCTGAAAATAAATAAATATCATTGTATCATAATTGATTAAAAAAATCTAATTTATTCAAATAAAATACATTCTTCAAAACTCATAAATACACAAGAATATTTACAACTTCCACTCAGATTCTAGAAGATGAAAAATTACCAGGTCAAATAATAACAAACAATTTATTTATATTCCTATTTTTTTTAAAAAATTTTGGTAATTCTATATCTAATTGTTTCTTCTCAAAAAATGTAAATTCTCAATCATGATAAATAAAAGTTTTATCAGCTCATAAATTTAAAAACATAATATTAAAATTAAATATAAAAAAAAGCATAAATTAATATGCTCTTTATAACTTGGAAAATAGTTTTTTCAATACTATCTCTTACTCCATTGTGGAGATTTTCTAGCTTTTCTAAGACCTGGTTTCTTTCTTTCTTTCTCTCTTGGATCTCTTTTTAACAATCCATAAGGTTTAATTACTAATCTATATTCTGGATTAAATGCAACTAAAGCTCTTGAAAGACCTAATCTAATAGCTTCTGCTTGACCTCTTAAACCACCTCATTTAACATGGATAGTAACATCAAACATCTTTTTCACATTATTACCTAATACTAAGAATGGATATAATGCATCTTGTAATATATTTTTTGATCATTCTCACATAAAGAATTTTTCAATCTTTACATATTCCTCACCTTTTTTAATCAATATATCACCTTTACCTTTTGATAAGTGAACTGTAGCAGATGAAGTTTTTCTTCTACCTACAGCATAAAAATATTTTTCTGTCATCTAATTATATTCTTTCAGGAGATAAATTATTGTACTTATCTGTAGTTCCTACAAATAATTTCAATCTTTTTAATCTTTCAGCTCTTAGCTTGTTCTTTGGTAACATACCTTTTACAGCAAATTCAATTACTCTTTCAGGATGTGTTGCCAACATTCTTGATAATGGAATTTCTTTTAAATGACCTTTGTAACCAGAATGACTTCTATACATTTTATCAGCCATCTTATTTCAAGTTACTTTAATTTTTCATACATTTTCAACGATAACACTATCACCACAGTCCCAGAAATCACATAAGTGAGCTTTCTTTTTACCTGTTAATAAGTTAGCAATTTCTACTGCTAATTTACCTAATGTTTTTCATTTAGCATCTATAATATACCATTTTCTATTATTTTTAAGATAATCTGGTCTTACCCAAACTGTCTTATTCAAATCTTGCTTAGTAATATTTTCTAACATTGTAGATATACTTACAATATAAATTAAATCAATTCTACCATTATTTTTTCAACTGAATCACCTGATCTTACTCAAACTCTATAAACTCTAGTAAATCAAGATACTCTATTTTCTTCTACATAAGCTAATATTTTATTTTCAACAATATCACTTATAAGTTCATCTTTATAAAGAACTTTTGTTAATATTCTTTTTACTTCTCTTAAAGATTCTTCCTTATTATCATATCTATTGTAAGTTTTAACCAACTTAGATAATAATTTATCCATCTCAAATCTAAGTACTTTAGCTCTTTTAGGAGTTGTAGTAATTCTTTTATGTTCCAAGAAAGAAGTTATTAAATTTCTCAAAACATTAGATTTCTTTTGAATACCTGTATTCAATTCAAGTAATCTATTATATCTTTTTCTCATAATTTAAACTTAAACAAACTAAAACTATCACTTAGTTCCCAATGACTTTCACTCTTTTTCCAAAGCTACTTGTATTTCATCAACAGCCTTCTTTCAAACTCATTTTAATGAATTTAATTCAGTTCTTGTCTTTGTTTCCAAATATTCTATAAATTCAATATCATTTTTAATCAAAGCATTTCTTGTTCTTTCACTTAATCAAGATAATGAATCTATAGGTGTTTTTTTAACTTCTTCAACTTCTATTTCAGAATCATCTTCAGGATTTTCTAAATCTTCAACATCTACCATCAAAGTCGTATCAATATAAGAACTATCGAAAATAAACATCTTAGTATATGATGAAACTACTTCTCATACAAATGTTAACAATTCTTTTGAATCTATCTTTTCAGAAATAGGTTCTATCTTAATTATAAGATTATCATTATAATCTCCATTAAAATCTGATATTTGTTCTTCAACACTGTATGTTGCAGTTTTAACTACTTTAAAATCATTGTCTATCAATAAATTTCAAATTTGAGCACCTTCTTCTTCTGCTTCATTTTTTTCTCTTTTTTGCAATTCTTCTATAGATAAATACCTATATCATTTTTCCAATCTATAAGAAATTTCTACAGTAGTTTTAGGATCTGTTAACTCGAATAAATAAGCTCAATCTGTTAAGATTTCAACTCAAGCAGGTAAATTTAAATCTTCAACATAATATTTTCAAAGTCATTTAAATTTTTTAACTTTCCATTCTACAGAATCAGTTATATCTCATTTAAATTTTAAATCTTTGAAATTTAACATTATTTGTAAAACACTTTCTTTTACTCCATCTATAGTAGAATATTCATGAGAGACTCATTTAATATTTATACTTGTAATAGATACAGCAGGAGTATAAGCAAGCAATGTCCTTCTAATCATATTTCATACTGAATGACCTATTCCACTTGGTAAAGGTCAAAAACTAAAAATAGATACATTATTCTCATTTTTTGAATATTCAATAGATGGTTTTCAAAGAAATTTTTGGATATCTAACATGTAAATATGTAATATATAAATATAAAAGACTAAGCTCTAGCATAAAATTCAACAACTTTCAATACATCAGCAGGAACTTCTATTTCTTCTACTCTTGGTAAATCTATAACTTCTACTTTTTTATCAGAAGTATTTACTTTCAAATAAGAAGGAACTTTTACAGTAGTATTTTCAGCTGCATACAATGGTGAATTTTTTAATTTAGCTCTTAATTGTAATACATCTCATTGTTTTACAAGATAAGAAGGAACATTATGTTTTACACCATTTAATTCAAAATGTCCGTGAACTATCATCTGTCTTGCTTGAATTATTGTACTAGCCAATCAAGATTTATATAAAATAGCATCTAATCTTCTTTCTAATGTAATTTTTACAGCATTATCATATTCAACTCATTTATTTTTTGAATATTTAGCAGCAATTTCTGTAACGAATCTCTTAAATTGTTTTTCAGACATTTGGTATATTCTCTTAAGAGTTTGTTTATTTCTTAATAATTTACCATATTCAGATAACCTACTCATACTTCAACCATGTTGACCTGGTAAGCTTCTTCTCTTTCTAACATCATATTTTGGAGCTCAAAATAAATTTACTCCCTCCCTTCTACAAAGTTTAAACTTTGGACCAGTATATCTCATATTATAATATTAAATCAATATAAATTAACTAATTTAATTAACATAAAGTTAAAAAAACTATATTCTTCTTGCTCTTTTTCATTTACATCAACCAAATTGAATAGGAGTTGCTTCTTTAATATATGTAATATCAATACCTCCTAAATCATTTATTGCTTTAAAAACACCATCTCTAGATAATCAAATTCATTTAATTATAATACCTATTTGTGTTAATCATCAATTTTTAGCTTCCATTAAAATTTGTTTTGTCAACATTTCAGCTGCATAAGGTGTAGATTGTTTACTACCTTTATATCAAACCAAACCTGTTCATCAACCTAATATTTTGTTACCATTTTCATCAGTTAATGTAACAATAGTATTGTTTGGTGAAGCTTGTAAATGTAATAATCAAGATGATATTTTAATACTTTTTTTCTTCTTTGAAGCAGTCTTCTTTATAGCCATCAATTATTTTTTAAAATCCTAAAATTATTTCTTAGCTGTTGGTCTTACTTTTGCTCTACCTAACAACTTTTTAGCAGTTTTTGCATTTGTTCTTGTTTGTTGGCCTCTTACAGGCATTCACAAGTTATGTTTCATTCATCTAACTGTTTTTAATTCTTTAAGTTTTTTAATATCTCAATTAACTTGTCTCCTTAAATCATTTTCAACAGTATATGTTCTTACAAGATCTGTAATTTTCTTTTGATCTTCATCTGTTAAATCTTTAACCTTGCTGTTAAACTCAATTCATAATTCTTTACATATATCTTTTGAAGTATTAACTCAAACACCATATACATATGTAAGAGCTATACCTACAGATTTTTTATCTGGCAATACATTACCTAATAATCTAAACATATCTATTATTTCTAAATTAAAATAAATTTCTTATTATATTATTAACCTTGTCTTTGTTTATGTTTTGGATTAGAAGAACAAATAACTCTTACTATTCATTTTCTTCTAATTACCTTACAGTCTTTACACATTGCTTTAACTGATGATCTTACTTTCATAATAAATTCTTAATATAATTAAATTACAACCTATAAATTATATATCATTTTGTAGGATCAATTTCATTCAATTCAACTTGAACTTTATCACCCATTACGATTTTAATTCTACTTCTCACTAATCTTCATTTAGGTTTTGCACGAACTTGCATTCATCCATCCAAAATAACAGAGTACATTCATCATCATAATACTTTATCAACAATACCATCAAGTACTATTCATTCATTTTCTTTCATAAAGAAATATTTATATTATAAAGATATTTTTTCAACTTTTAATAAAGTTTTATGTGCTCTAAATCATTGTCATTTAGAATTTCTATCAGCTCTTATCTTATTTTTAAATTTTCTTACATACATCTTCTTTCATTTAAAGTTAGATTCAACTTTTAATGACACACTTCATTTAACATAAGGTGTTCATACTTTTACATTTTCTTGATTTTCATCAAATGATAATAATATTTTGTCAGTATCTAAAGTTTCTCACTCTTCTAATCAAATATTATCTACTTCAATTACATCTCATTCTTTAATAATCCATTGATGTCATTGTAATTCAATAACTGTATACATATTATTAAGTATTCTTATTAATTTAAATTATATTCTTGCTCATAATTGAGTCTTAATATCATATTCTTTTCTATTTGTTCTGTAAGCAGCAGAAACCAATGCTTTCAATCTTCTTTTAATTCTTCCTCAAGGATTTTTAAATCTCATTCTTCTATAGTATTTTGTACCATAATGATTTTGTAATTTCCTTGTTTCAATTATTCCTGAACTCCAAAGTTCTTTTTTATAGAAAGAGATTATTCTTTCATTTGTATTCAAATCTCAAGCTCTATATATAACAAATCACATAAAATTTTGTAATAATAAATATAAAATACACTAAACCACTTAAATATATACTCCAGCCCAAATATATATTTAAGCAATTTATTATAATTAAGAAATTACCAGGAGAGGGAATCGAACCCTCACAACCAATCGGTTAAGGGATTTTAAGTCCCTCGTGTCTACCAATTCCACCATCCTGGCAAGAAAAACAAACTAGAATATTATTTAGTTTGTTCTAATACTTTATTAAATACAGTAGGAAATAATACTGCTATATTTGATAATACTTTCCTATCTAATAATATTCTTGATTTATACATTCAATTAATAAATTCAGAATATTTTGTATTATTTACCCTACAAGCAGCAGAAATTCTTTCTATCCATAATCTTCTAAATTCTCTTTTTTTCTCTTTTCTATTCCTATATTCATGTTGACCTTGTTTAATCAAAGCAAGTCTAACTTGTTTATAAACATTTTTTCTACCTAATCTAAATCACTTAGCTAACTTAAGAAATTTCTTATGTCTTCTATGTCTTGTAAATCAATTTGTAATTCTTACCATTTTTAGTTACTACCATTAGGAAATAAATTATATACTCTATTATTATCAGCTTTAGATAATACTTTACCATATTTGAAAGTTTTATGAGACTCTCACTTATTCATTAATAAATGACTTGTAGCCTGTTTCTTATGTATAACTTTTCAATTTTTAGTAATTTTAAATCTCTTCTTAGCTCATGAATGAGTTTTAATTCTAGACATTATTACTTAAGTTTAGCAAATAAAATTAGTGAGAATCATCTTCATTCTTCTCTTATACCTCAATTTTTAGCATAATCACTTAACGATTCAGCTATTATTAACATTCTATCTCTAGATTGTGATTTAAAGATATTTTCTCTTCATCTCAATTTTATAGTAAATTTTACATTATATCATTTAGCTAGAAAATCTTTTGATTTTTCAATCTTCATCTTTAAATCATTTTCATCTATTCAATATGATATTTTAATTTCTTTAATACCCTTAGATTTCTGCGTTTTCTTCTTATCCTTTTCTTTCTTTTTAAGAGAATATTGATATTTTCAATAATCAATTATCTTACACACAGATACTTTATCTTTTCAATTATAACCAACCTGTACCAAATCTAATCATTGTTCTCTTGCTTTTTCCAAAGCTTCTTTTCTAGGGAAAGTTCACAATTGTTCTCAATTTTCTCATAAAATCAATATATTAAAAGCTTTTATTGCTCAATTAATATAAACTCTTTCTCTATCATTATTTCTATGATTAGACTTGTTTACAACTGTCATATAATATATTTTAATATAAATATACTCCTAACGGGAGTCGAACCCGTGATCTCTGCCGTGAGAGGGCAGCATCCTTAACCACTAGACGATAGGAGCAAAATGCACCCAATAGGATTCGAACCTATGACCTTCGGCTTAGAAGGCCGCTGCTCTATCCAGCTGAGCTATGGGTGCACAATGAATAGTCTATAACAACAAAATGGAGTCGAGGAGATTCGAACTCCTGACCCCCTGCGTGCAAGGCAGGTGCTCTAGCCAGCTGAGCTACGACCCCAAATTTGGGCAGGGCTGGATTCGAACCAGCGTAGCCTTTCGGCGACGGATTTACAGTCCGTTGCATTTGACCGCTCTGCCACCTACCCACAAATAAGTTATCTAGACAAATTAACTACTCAAAATATAGCCAATAATCACAAAACAAATAATAAGAATCAAATAATAATATATCATTGATCAGTTCATCACAAGTACTCCTCCGCAAATCACCATTTACCAAATAAATCTCATAATTTCTTATAGAAATATATTAGTAATCATCAAGCAATCATAAACAAGAAACCTATAAGTATATTCATTATATTAATTATATAATTCAAACAGCGGGTGACGGGACTTGAACCCGTGCAAGCAGAGCTGAATTCTGCTATGCTACACCAATTACATCACACCCGCAAATATGGGTCAAGTGGGATTCGAACCCACGACCACCGGCTTAAAAGGCCGTTGCTCTACCAACTGAGCTATTGACCCAAAACCTCTACTAAATTCATACAATTTCTAATTCAGTGAGGAATAATATAACTATTTATTTTACTATTTCAACATATTTTTTACTTTTTTGGAAAACTTTTCAATAAATTATTCTTCTTCATAAATATTCTTTTTAATTAATGGATAAAACCTTATATACTCCAATAATTGTAGTCAAGTGAATCTTCATATAAAAATAATCATAGGAATAAATAACCATAATAGGTCAGGATATGCAACCAATATATATTTTAGAAAAGTTATATTATATATAAATAATAATATAGATAATATTACTATAAATTCTATTAATAAATACATAAATGATTTAGAAAATATATTAGTATCTTCTTTAATTAAATTTTTTGTAAGTAATGGAATAACAAAAAATAATATTATTCAATTCATATCAATATGTATATTATTTATATGTCATAAAATAATTAATAATCACAAAAATATGATAGATAAGACCGTATATATTATATAATTAAGAGCTATTTTAGAGCTGTATAATATGTAGATCCTCTTCGTAAGAAAATGATTTATCAATGTAGCAAAGGTAGATATTACAAATAATACTATTACTAAATGATAACCATAGACTAAAATAAGTATAGATAACAATAGTGGAGTGTATAATCAAAATATAGAAAATCATATTATTTGCCTTAAAAAAGAAACCACAATAATTCATAAAATGGATAATAAAATAATTCATATAATTTTAATATTTATTCAAGCTGAAATTAATTTACCTACAAAATAAGATAATGGAAAATAAAAAGTATTTCAAATATTTCTATTATAAAGACTATTTTTATTATCTAATTTCTTTCATTGATAAATACTACTTACCACATTTAATAAATTATTTTTATCATATATATAAATATTTTTTGACAAAGTCCTTGTATAAGGAATTAATAATTTAGAATAAAATCATTTAAAAGATCATATAAATAATACTATTTCTTTATTCTTATAATTTGTATCTGACATAAATTTAGATAAAAAAGGTATTATAAATTGCTGATTTACAAGAATATAATTTGATTCACTAAGGATATAACTATACTGTTTTAATTTCCTTAAAGGAATGTTCTTAATATATATATTCTTCTTTCTTAAATTTAAAGTTCATATGAAACCTACATCCTTATTATTCAAAGACAGTATAATAGTTTTATAAATACTAATATTTTTTTTTAAAACTATATTACATCAACTATATTGGAAATGTCATTCTAATAAAATATTTCAAGGAGTAATAAAACTATGTTCAAATTCTTTATCATCTTTACTAATAACAATTTTATTTTGTTTAATAATATTCCAATTAATACTAGAAATTCATTTTACCTTATATGATTCTAAAACTCAAACTTTTGTTATATTATGTCAATCTATGATAAATGATTTTTGATATTCTTCACAATTTCAAGTATTTATACTTCAAGAAAATCAAAAACTAAATCATAAAGACAAAATTACAAACAAAAAGACTAATATTTTTTTCATTATATTCAATAAACTTAAATAAATTTTAATTTGTGATAATATAATTTATTAAGCATAAATATCAAATAAAACTTTATCTTTTAAAATAATCTCTATTTAATGTTTTTTCTTTAAAAGTAATAGATAATTTTTTAGTTTCTATTCATTTT
>WFMP01000261.1 GCA_015489035.1 Candidatus Altimarinota bacterium | reverse complement strand
TAAAAAAGGTTTCTTATACAAAATTTGATTGAACTGTAGAAATACATATTCAAACAAATGCAAATCCTAAATATAATGATCAAAATTTAAGATGAACTGTAGTTTTACCTCATGGTACTGGTAAAAAAGTAGTAGTTGCTGCTTTTGTATCTGATGATAAAATAGAAGAAGCTAAAAAGGCTTGAGCTGATATAGCTGGTAATGTTGAGCTTATGGCTGATATTACAAAATGAAATATTAAGTTTGATTCTTTAGTTACTTCTCCTGATATGATGAGAGATTTAGCAAAAGCTGCTAAGGTTTTATGACCAAAATGATTGATGCCTTCTCCAAAAGCAGGTACAGTTACTCCAAAGATTTCTGAAACTATAAATGAAATCAAGAAATGAAGAGTTGAATTTAAATTAGATAAATCTGGTGTGATTCATACTGGAATTGCTAAGGTAAGTTTTGATGAAAAAGCATTAGCTGAAAATGTACAATCTTTAGTAAATGCTATGAATGCTGCTAAACCTACAGGTGTAAAATGAGCTTTGATAAACAAAGTATATATTGCTCCTAGTATGTGACCTGGTATTCAAGTTGCTATAAGTTAGTATTGAAAAAATAATATTATATATTAAAATGAGTCTAATCTAATAATTTAGGTTAGATTTTTTTATAAAATTATTTGTAATTATGACTGATACAACAAAAACTATTGAATTACCAGAAGAATTATATGCTTCATTACAAGAATTAAAACCTATATTCTCTCAACTTACAGGAGAAACTATAGAAAAAGATGAAGATGTTATTTGAATATTGTTATCTGCATTTGTAGATTCTGTTCAAGGTATGGAAAATGAATGATGAGAAGAACAAGAAGGTAAAATATTAACTGAATAGTTAGATTATTATTTATATAAATAGGAAGATTTTTCTTTCTATTTTTTTATTTGAATTGAAATTAATATTTATTATTATGAATTATAGTTATTTTACTTTATTTTAATTATTTTTATGAAATTAAAAGTTTTTAATACACTTTGAAGAGAAAAACAAGAATTTGAACCAATAAATAAAAAACAAGTTGGGATTTATACTTGTGGACCTACTGTTTATGGTAAACCTCATATTTGAAATTTAAGAGCATATATTTTTGCTTCTACTTTGAGAAATGTAATAGAATATATTTTATGAATTCCTGTGAAACATGTAGTAAATATTACTGATGTTGGTCATTTAACTGATGATTGAGATGATGGTGAAGATAAGCTTGAAAAAGCCTCAAAAAATGAAAAAAAAACTGCCTGGAATATTGCAAAAGAATATGAAAATATTTTTTATGATTATTTAAATAAACTTAATATAAAATTTGATGTTCATCCAAAAGCTACTGAACATATTCAAGAACAGATTGATTTAGTTAAGAAACTTGAAGAAAAAGGCTATATTTACGAAATACCTGGTGATGGAATTTATATGGATACTTCAAAAGTAAAAGATTATTGAAAATTATTACCAAAATGACATTTGGATTGAATTTTGGCTTGTGCGAGAGTTCAAAACAATAAAAAGAAGAATAAAACAGACTTTGCTTTATGGAAATTTTCACCAAAAGATAAAAAAAGACAAATGGAATGGGATAGCCCTTGGTGAGTTGGATTTCCTGGTTGGCATATAGAATGTTCTGCTATGAGTTGTAAATATTTATGAGAAAAATTTGATATACATACTTGATGAATAGATCATATTCCAGTGCATCATACAGATGAAATTGCTCAAAGTGAAAGTGCTTTTTGACATAAATGGGTAAATTATTGGTTGCATAATGAATTTTTGAATTTAAAAAACTGAAAAATGAGTAAATCATTAGGTAATGTTGTTAATCTTGATGATGTTATTCAAAAATGATTCCATCCACTTATTTTTAAATATTTTATTTATACAGCTCATTATAGATCAATACAAGATTTCTCTTGGGAAGATTTAAAAGCTACTGAAAAGGCTTATAATAAACTTAGAACTAGATTAGTTGATTTATCTGATAAAACAAAAGATTTGAGAATAGAGAATATACAAAATATTTATGAAAATAAACTTTCAAGTTGGGAAATGATAGAGTATTTACTTGATGATATAAATACTGTAAAACTTATTGCTTACATAAATAAATTTGTAAATAGTATATCTTGAAAAGAAAATCTGACAGATAATGAAATTCAAGTTTTAAATTTAATAAAATATATTGATAAAAATATATTAAAACTAGATTTATTTAAACTTCTTGAACAGACAGAAATAGAAATTCCAGAAGAAATAAAGAATTTAGCTAAAAAAAGATGGGAAGCTAAAAAAAACAAAGATTTTGTAACAGCTGATAAAATTAGAGACGAACTTTTGTGAAAATGATGGAAAATGATTGATGGGAAAGAGCTGTATGAGATAGTTAAAATTTAATAAATTATATTGATTATATGAAAGAAGTGTCATATGTATCTATTTGAGAAAATAATAATTGAGTTTGTACTAAGTATGGAGGAATCATATTAAAGAATTGTTGGAAGTTTTTTGGAATAATGATTTTTTTCTGTATTAAAAAATTCTGAAAATATAAAAACTGAAGATGATTTGTTATTTATGTATTATAAAAAATGAAATTGAAAATGACTTAAAAAAATAGCATTTTCTGAATTAAATAATATTATTGAAATAGAACAATTGTATAAAGAATATTTAAATTTATCTAAACAAATATATTTTCCTGTAATTAAGAATAAAAAATTATGAGCAATGAGTTATAAAAAATTTAAACAGACTATTTGATGAAATATAAATTTTGAAGAATTTTATTTAGAGGACGTCATATATAACTGATATAAATGTACTTTTATATGATTTATATGCAATGAAGAAAAACAATTATGTATAGTTCTTTCTAAAAAGCAAAATAGAGGATTATTTATAGTTGAAGATGTAAAAAATATTGTTTTTTAAATATTATTTGTGTAATACTAGTTGTTTAGCATGATATTGTAATTTTATAAAAGAAAGTATTAAAAAAGTAAAAAAAGTATTGAAATATAAATAAAAAAAGTTATTATGTCCTTCACTGTCAAGGAAGAAAAGACAACGGAGGATATTTAACATAATCATATATATCTAGAAAGGATAAAGTCTAATTTAAGAGCATAGG
>WFMP01000260.1 GCA_015489035.1 Candidatus Altimarinota bacterium | reverse complement strand
GTATTAAATAAAAGAGTAGGTTTACAAAAACTAGAAAATGGTATATCAATAATTACTCAAAGTGATATAACAACTTTAGTGGAGATAAAAATAGAAAAATGATTATAGATACTATAAAAACAGATACAACATTTAAAGTTGAAGCTAAGAATTTGAGTCAAGATAGAATTCCAAATAGTGGAATGGGTTTTTTAAAATATATAAATCATTATGCTATTGTTATTGATGAAAAACTATATGAAATAGAGATACTGGATAAAAATAAATTAAATGAGATAGATTTCTTTTTTTTAAACAGGAACTATACTGCATTAGTGAATATAATAGAGTCTATTAGAGATGATTTTTTTACTATTGAAATTATCTTGTTTTCGTTTCCTATTCAAGAGATTTTTGTACCTTTTTATGTTGAGCTTGATGAAAAAGTTTTAGCAACAGCAAAGAAAAGAAAAATAATTAAATATAAAGATAATGTAGAAAAATTAGGTGAAATGTTAAAACAGAAAATATCCTTTAAAATAAATAACGAAGATTACTTTTTAGTATCTACTGCAATTTCAAGTCAAAAAGAGATATTTTCAGAAGAGTTTACAAAAATTGGACAAAATTTAAAAAATATAGAAAAAAGCAATAAACTAAGTGATGAAGAAAAAGAACAATACACTGAGGACAATAAAGAAACTCTACAGCAGATAGAATATGAAAAAAAAGATTTAGCTTTTTCTATTCATGGAGAGAATCTACATTTACCTGTCAAAAAAGAGATAACACAAAATGGTGATTACAGATTTAAAACTACAAAACTTATATCATTTAAAAATAGTATACAAAAAGATTCGCTTAGACTTATCAAAGGAAATATTGAATTTAAAAACGGTTTAGTTAGTGCAAAAATTGCTAAAGAGCTAGGGGATATAGTTGAAGAAGATGGTAGCTACTTAAATACATGGGATCAATATTTAGAACAAGAAGGTGAAATCTTATTAGATAAAGCAAAAGAAATTGGTGTAATGAAAATCATTGATATACAAAAAACAGATGAGGGCTATGAACTTAAAATTGAAAATTTATCAGAAATTGAAGATTTGTTAAATGAGGGGGATTATCTTAGTATTGTAGATAAAGTTCCTAATTATATAAATGATAATTTAACTTGGATTGAACATATTGCCCAGTTAGAACAACAAGATGAGATAAATGCTAAACTAGTAAAACAAGCATCTTTTGAAATAAGTAAAATTGAACATGGTTTTATTGATATAAAAACAGACAAGAATATTTCTAATTTAAAATCAAAGAAAATAGTTTTATCTATATACGGAGATGAAATACAACTTAAAAGAAAACTAGAAGCAAGAAAAAGATTATTAGAAGGAAGAAGTGCAAATCCATTATTAGGACTTATAATAGAGGATAGTAATAAAATAAAAGATTATTTAAGAACAAAAAAAATAAAAAAACTTGAACCATTAACACCATATGTTCAAAACAAAATTTTTTCAAATCCCCCGACAGATAATCAGATAGAAGCAATTGACATAGCTTTAAATACACCAGATATTGCTATTGTTCAAGGACCTCCTGGAACTGGTAAAACAACAGTGTTGACTGCAATAATTGAAAGACTTAATGAAGAATCTGATAAAGAAAAAATTAAAGGACAGATTTTAGTTGCTGGTTTTCAACACGATGCAGTTGAAAATATCATTCAAAGATTAGATATAAATGGGGTCCCGACTCCAAAGTTTGGTAAAAAATCAGCTAATTTAATTGATATAAACTCTTATGAACGAGTTATACAGTGGAGTGAAAAAATTGCTACGAAATTAAAAGATGAGATGCCTGAACTTAGCAATCAAAATATAATTAATAGATTAAATCAATACTTTGAAATTTATCTAAAAACTCCTTCTCGTCATTCAGCTATCAGCATATTAAAATATATAATAAATGATGTATCATTTTATTTAAGTGATAATATTATAGATAATAGTAAAAATTTATTAAAAAACTTTACTACAAAACAAATAGATACAATGGAAGAACTAAAAGTTATTTATGCACTAAGAACTACAAAAGAAGCTTTTTTAGATGATGGGAAAGAGAGAAATTTAGCATTATTAGTTTCAGATATTAAAAAAGTATTAAATGAAAACGAGAAGGAACTTTTACAACAAACAGAAATTGTAGATATAAAAAGTTATCTTGCAAAACTTACAAAATTAAAATTTTCACTTATTGATAGATATTATCCAAAGCCAATTTTTAGAGCAGAAAAACCAAATGAAGAGATAATCAAACTTAAAGATAGTGTTGAAAAAGAACTTGCATTTGGAAAATCAGATAAAGATAAAATGAATACTATTTTAGCTGATTATATCAATGAACTTGAATGTAATCCGTTTGGATTAAAATCTATGATAGAAGAGTATAGTTATGTTTATTCATCTACAACAGGGCAGTCAAATCAAGCTAAAAAACAAAAAATGAATAACAAAGATGAAGATGTTAGTTTTGATACTG
>WFMP01000259.1 GCA_015489035.1 Candidatus Altimarinota bacterium | reverse complement strand
GTACTTTTACCGACTCCGCCTTTTTGATGAGAGAATAACACTATCATAAAAACTCCTTTAATTTGAGTATTATAATAGTTTTATACTTGTATAATACTTATTTAATATGATTGGATTTTTTAAATATATTCGCATCTTCTTGAGAATAAAAGACAAAAACAACATCTTTAATATATCTTGTGTTCACTAATAATTTATTTATTACAGTGTAAGCGATTTTTGCTGCTTCATCTTTTGGATAAGCATAAATCCCTGTTGCAATTGATGGAAAAGCAATTGATTCACATTTATAATCATCTGCAAGCATAAGAGAATTTTTATAACAAGATTCTAATAATTCCACATGATTAGAATCGAATCTGTATTTTGGTCCAACAGTATGAATCAGATATTTGGCTTTGAGGTTGCCAGCTGTTGTTGCAACAGCTGGCCCTGTAAATAATCCATCTGGATACCTTGTTTTTCTTAAAAATTTACATTCATCTAAAATTTTACTACCACCAGTTCTGTGAATTGCACCGTCAACTCCACCACCACCCAATAAACGATAATTGGCAGCATTTACGATAACATCTGAATTTATTGTTGTTATATCGCCTACTAAAATATGTATTTTTTTATGCATTTCATCATTGAAATTGACCTTCTGTACAGAGGAATTATTGTACAATTCTTCTGCTGTACTATATAGTAGATTATATTTTATTAAGGCGTTTGTCCATTTTTTTGGAATGCCATTATGTCCATAAAATGCACCTGCTAGTTGCCCATATACAGCACCAACAGTATCTGTGTCATATCCCAAAGAGATTACATGTAAAAGACCATCTTCAAATGAATCAAATCTATAAAACGCCATTAAAGCAGTTTCTAAAGTATCAATAACATATCCGGTAGGCTTATATACTTTATCTTCTTTGTATGAGCCCTTCATAACATTAATAACTTCTTTTCGCATATCTTTTGTATCTATAAACTCATTCGATAGAAGTTCTTCTTTTGAATAACCTTTAACAGCCCCTGCAATAAGTTGGGCATAATAAATACAAACATCCACTGCCAATTCAGATTTGTGAGTTATTTGAGAACTTTGTGCGGCATATTTTATTAAAGCCTCTTTATCTTGATAATAATAAAGAGCTATCGGAGATAATCGCATTAATGATCCATTGCCAGAATTATTATCTCCGGCAATACCAGAGAAAGGCTCGTCAGTGTTCTTATATGATGCTAATGCTCTTGCAACAGTATTTCCAATATCAAAACACTCTGAACGAGTAGAAAAATAACCATCTTCGTACCAAGATAAATATTTATCCATTTGGTCTTTTGTATCAAAACCATTTTTATCAATAAGACTTTGAGCTAAACATAAAGCCATTGAAGTATCATCAGTCCATTCGCCAATGGAAACATTGTGCACACCACCAGTGATGTAGTTCTCATTGATATTATATGGTGGTCGTTTAAATTCATATGCTGCACCCAATGCATCGCCAACAGCTAAGCCTATTAAAGAACCTATTATTTTATTTTTTTGCAAAAGGTTATCCTAACATGTAGTTATTCTGAGTTATATCATTACAATCAAAACATAAAATATGAATATTTAAACTCTCATCATATGCCAACGCAATATCCAAAGAGGATTGAAAATCTTTTGTTTTAGGATAAACCAAATAGACATTCTCAGCAGTATATTTTTTCCATAAGCATACATTTGATATAAATCAGGCTGTGATAAATCATAGTTTTTACTCTCTTTGTTGATTAATTTCCATTTAGTATCTAACACAATATTTTTGTCCATGACAATATCAGGTTTTAATTGAAACAGATTATGAGATTCAACAAGTTTGTATTGCCTATCTTGTGTTTTTACCTTCCTGTTTGAATAGGTCTTTTTGAAAAAATGTGCGACATAAGGTTCAAAGAGTAAATTCATATCAAATAGTAGAGCATAAGCCACATCATTACCTATATAAAGCGAAAAAGAATGATTGTTTAAAAATATACTGCACCATTGCATTGTCACCTGATAATGGAGCATAGAACGATCTTTTTTGCATTTTTGAAAATCACTTTTTATATCATGTGATATATCTGTATCGTCAAACATAAAAATAAACTCTCGTAATCGCTGCTGGTTCTTCGTTGAAGTAGAGACATGATACAATTTATTAAGTGTAGTTTTTATGAGTCTGTTTTCAATCCTATTTGTGGTGTATTCATCAAATTCTACGAAAAACTTCTCTTTGTGCAGTAAATTATGTGAAATTTGCTTATTTAGTTTTATTTTTCCTTTTAAAAAGTAAAGATTATCCGCACTCTCAAGATAATCTGCTTTGATTCCTTTTTTTACAAGAATAGCAAGTTCTTCTAAAAACATTGTAATAAATATTTCAAAAATATTTGTATTGGCTGTTTGTAAAGATGCTTTGTTTATATTTTTAAATGGTGATTTTTTCAATGTTTTAAGCATTTTAAGAAGAGTTTGTTTTGTGCTTGTTGCATCAGCTTCACTGCCATATATTTTTGGTAATATCTCTATGGTTGTGCCATCTTTTGTAACGATTGTACCAACATAATTTTTTAGTCGCAGGGCAGTACCACCACGAGTTACATCAAGATATTTATAATTTTCTTCATAAGAAGCAAATTTAACTAATTCCTCAAAAGCTTTCTCTGGGATTTCTCCTTTTCTTATCAGAGTATGCTCTTTGTAAATCATTTAAGAAAGTCGTTCATTGGTATAAATAGGATTGCTTCTTGTGTCCAAAACTGCATAAATATACACTGTTTCATTATCATATTTATAATAAATTGCATATGGAAATCGCTTTGATAAAAGACGGTAGTAATTTTCAATTTTGATATGGGCTCCACAATATATTCGTAATGATTCTATATCTGAAAAAATTGTATTTAAAAAATACTTTCCTAATCCCTGTGCTTGATACTCATAAAAGTCTGCACCATTAGTAATATCAATCTTCGCGGGAGTTAATATTTGTATATTCATTTATGAGAATTTTTTAATAAATCTTGTTTAGCATCATCAAAGTTCTCAAATATTGCTTCGCCACTTACAATTTGCTTTTCTCTTTCATGTAATACAGCTTTGTGCCACTGTGGTGTCAAAGATTCATCATTTATGTTTTTGCTCATATCTGCCCAGAGCTCTTCCATCGCCATAAACTTTTGTGATGTTGTCATATTGTTAAGATTCAGTATTGGCATCTTATTCTCCTCGTTCTTGATTTTCTATTTTATCATATATTTGAATATATCTTTCTTTTTCCTGTAGAGCCTCATTATTTAATGTCTCCAAGAAAAATAATCAATTTCAAAAATATTTATATTCTTAAATGATAAAATAATACAAGATAAATTGGAGATACTATTATGAGTAGAAAAAGAACAGCATATAGTGCAGAATTCGGGGTGCCCCTTGAGGGTATAAAGCAAAAAGAGTAATTGAAGTTTTAGAAGGTGAAAAGACGCTTAATGAGATAGCAAGTAAATATGAGATATTTCCAAAAAGTAAAGCTGTGACCTCATTATTTTTTTATCTCATATTTATCACTTGATATTTTTCTAATATGCACCTTCGTGAAAGAACACTACTTTTATTGTTTTAAAGAGTATGACTATATCTAGCCATAAAGACCAGTTCATCACATACCATTTGTCTGTTTGAATTCTAAAGTCATAATCCGTATCACTTCTTCCGCTTACTTGCCAAAGACCAGTGATACCAGGTTTTACCATAAAATAGTATTTCGCATCTTCTTTATAATAT
>WFMP01000258.1 GCA_015489035.1 Candidatus Altimarinota bacterium | reverse complement strand
GCTTAAATGAAGAGATTTTAACAAGCCTGTAAGTATTTTCGTAGATAGTTTTGAGTATTTAAAAGAAAATACAAAATTAACTGAAGAAAATATAAATTTTTTACAAAACTATGATAAACCTTGGACAGTAGTTATAAACATTGAAAATATTACTGACAATGAGTTGCTACAGAATATATCGAAGCTACCCAACAGGGAGATTTATAAAAAAATAGCTTTTAGGTTAGCACATACAAAATTACAAAAAGACTTGATCTTACAAAACTGAATGTTTTTTCTTACATCCTTGAACAATTCTTGAGAAAAGGAAATAATAGATTTATATAAAATTTCTTGAAATATAAAACAAAAAATAGAGCAGTATAATGTAGAAGTTTTAGGTAAAAATATAAATTCACAACAAGAATTTTCTGATATTATTGAATTTCAAAATGATAAAATAATTTTTTTAAGAAAAAAAGCCTAAAAATAGGCCTTAATATTTTAGATTTTGTCTATATCAAACAAAGCGGATAACGAGACTCGAACTCGCAACCTCCTGCATGGCAAGCAGGTGCTCTAGCCAATTGAGCTATATCCGCATATAGTTATTGACTGAACCTGCATGTGGAGGATAATATAATATTTTTTGATTAAAAATCAAGGAAAGAAAAAAGAAAGATAATTTTTTCCTTATTGATTAAAATTTATAAACTGTTATAAAACAAACACTTTAACAATAAAACAGAATTTAATGAAATATGAAATAAAAAATATAGCTTGAATAAATTGTATTTTTGTCTCTATGGATACAACTTCTACTACAATTCAAATTTGAGTAAAAGCTAGTTCAGTCTATGAGACTAGGAAAGAAAATGGAATAAGCCATTTTTTGGAGCATATGTTTTTTAAGTGATGAAAAAAGTATAAAACTGCTCAAGAAGTTACTGAAACTATCGATAATATTTGATGAGAATTTAATGCTTTTACTTGAAGAGAAGGTACAGGTTATTATGTAAAAGTTGCACCAGATTATATTGATTTGGCTGTAGATTTACTTTCTGATATGCTTGTAAATCCTACTTTTGATCCAAATGAGATAGAAAAAGAAAAATGAGTAATAGTACAAGAATTAAAAATGAATCAAGATAATCCTCACAAAGTTCTTATTACTAAATTTTTAGAATTTTATCATGGAGATAATCCTTATGGTTGGCCAGTAATAGGAACAGAAGAAAATATTTTGTCTTTTACTCAAAAAGACTTATTTAATTATAAAAATTCACTTTATACAAAGGATAATTTAGTAATAGCTATTGCTTGAAAGATAGATAATCAAAGAAAAATTGAAAAACTTATAGAAGAAAAATTTGATAATTTACCTGAAAAGAAAATAAAACAAAAAGCAGAATATCTTGGTATTCAAACAAAAGAAAAACAATGATTTTTTGAGAAAAAAGTAGAGCAGAGTCATATTATTTTATGAATTCCTTGAGTTAATATTTTTGATGATAGAAAATATGATTTATCATTGCTTGCGACTATTTTATGATGAAATATGAGTTCTGTTTTGTTTCAAGAATTAAGAGAAAAATTAGGATTATGTTATTATATTTGAGCAAGTTCTTACACAAATGATGAAGATGGTTTGTTTATGATAAGAGCAGGGCTTGATAAGAAAAATTTTAAAAAGTGAGTAGAAAAAATAAATGAAGTTTTGGATGAAATAGTAGATTGAAATATTACACAAGAACAATTAGAAAAGGCGAAAGGCTACTTAATTTGAAAAACTGAAATATGAATCGAAACCTCGGACGAGATGGTAAATTATGTTTTGGATCAATATTTATCAAAAAAAGAAATTGTAAATTTAGAAGAATTTGTAGAGAAAATCAAAGAAATTAGTTTGCAAGATGTAAAGCAAGTTGCTAAGCTGTTGGAAAAAGAAAATAGATATTTATATTATTTGGAGTAAAAAATATCTTTCATTCTGAGTTAAAAATGTTGGGTATTTAAAAATACTAGTCGTGCTTGATGGGTAAAATTAAAAATAACTATAATTGTTATTAGTTATGATATAAACTTTAAAACCCATTGCTATTTTTTAAGTAATTTTTATTATAACATTAATTTAAACTATAATTTTTTGTTTTATGTGAATGAATATTGAAGAATTTCAACTTAGGTATATGTGATATGAGTTTATGAATGAAAGATTTTCTCTTGATTGGGATGAGGACACTATTTTGAAGTTATCACAAAGAACTGATGAAGGTCAAATTGATAAAAAACTTACTGAAACTTCACCAGATGAATTAAAAATAGCTACTGTGAAAACTTATACAGATTTTAAAAGAGATTTTTTAGAAAAAGAATGAGATAAAATAATTAGATTAAATTTTACTTTGAAAGATTATATTGATAGACTTGAATATGAATATAAAGTAATTCATGAAATGGGGTATGATACATACTTTTTGATAGTGCAAGATTATATTATGTATGCAAAGAAAAATAAAATAGTTGTAGGTCCTTGAAGATGATCAGCTGCTGGTTCTGTTTTGTGATATTTGATAAGAATTACAGAAATTGATCCTATGGAGTATGATTTGCTGTTTGAAAGATTTTTGAATCCTGCCAGAATATCTATGCCCGATATCGATACAGATTTTGAAGATTCTGAAAGGTTAAATATTTTGGAATATTGTAAGAAAAAATATTGAGTAGAAAAAGTTGCAAATATTTGAACTTATATGACTATGGCTGCAAAAGCATCTTTTAAGGATGTTGCAAGAACATTTTGAGTTTCATTTACAAAATCAAATCAACTTTCAAATTATATAGAAAAACATGTTAAAGATAGTTATGAAAATAATGAAGAATTTAAAAATATTATCGATGAAGATGAAAGTTTAAAAAAGATTGTAGAGTTTTCATCAAATTTAGAATGAACTGTAAGGCAGTTGTGAGTCCATGCTTGTGGTATTATCATTGCTCCAGAAGATATTACAACTTATACACCTATTCAATATCCACCTAAACCTTGAAGTAAGGAGCCAGACAAAACAAGAGTAGTTACTCAATATGATGGGCATTATATGGAAGATATTTGACTTCTTAAAATGGATTTTTTGTGATTAAGAAACTTATCGATTATCAAAAATACTATCAAAATTTTGAAAGTGAAAGCAGAAAAAGATAATAAACAACTTGAAGCTATTTATGAAGAGTTTTTTAAATATTATGTGTTTGAGCCACCAATCGACGATGAAGCAAGTTATAAAATATTTCAAGAATGAGATACAGTATGAGTATTTCAGTTTGAATCTGATGGTATGAGAGCTTGGTTGAAAAAATTGAAACCTACTTGAATAGATGATATTATTGCGATGGTAAGTTTGTATCGCCCAGGTCCTATGGAGTGGATTCCAAATTATATTGATAGAAAACAATGAGTTGAAAAAATTACATATTTGCCAAAAGATTTGTATGATGAATTAGTGGAAAAATATGGAAAAGAAGAAACTGATAAACAAAGAAAACAGATTAGAGAGGATTTATCTCCGTTTATGGATGTAACTTATTGAATTCCGATTTATCAAGAACAACTTATGAGGATTGTGCAAGTAATGGCTTGATTTTCTCTTGGTGAAGCTGATCTTTTGAGAAGATGAGTTGGTAAAAAAATTAAAGAAGTAATTGAACAATTAAAAATAGAGTTTGTAGAAAAATCTGATAAATTTAAGTGATACAAGGCAGAGGTTTCTACTTTTGTTTATGAAAAGATGATAGAACCTGCTGCAAATTATTCTTTTAATAAATCTCATGCAGCTTGTTATGCTATTATTGCTTATCAAACAGCTTATTTGAAAGCTCACCATCCAGTGGAATTTTATGCTGCACTTTTGAGATCTGTAGAAGAAAATACAGAAAGATTTGCAGAATTAGTGGAAGAATTGAAAATTAAATGAATAAAAATACAACCAGTAAGTGTAAATACTTCATTTAATCATATGGCAGCTGTAGAAGATTCTGTAGTTGTTTGATTTTTGTCTATTAAATGAATTTGATTTGAAGTTTGAGAAAATATTGAAAAAGAAAGAGAGAAAAATTGAAAATATAAAGATTTGGAAGACTTTCTTACTAGAAATGAAAAAAATGTGAATAAAAAGACTGTAGAATCTTTGATAAAATCTTGAGCTTTAGATGAATTTGGTGATAGATGAGTTTTGATAGACAATGTAGAAAATATTTTGAATTGGTCAAAAAATGGGCAAGTTAAAAAAGAATCTGCTTGAATGTGACTTTTTGGGGAGGAAATTTTAGGGAAAGACCCTTTAGTTCTAAAAGTGGATTCTTCTCATACTATGACAAAAATGCAGAAGTTATGACTTGAATATGAAACATTTTGAACTTTTATTTCATCTCATCCTTTTGATGGACTTTATAATTTTGTAAAAAGAAAATATAATTTTGTTACTCAAATTTTGAAGGAAAATTATGAATGAGACTACAAGATATTATGATTTGTAAAAGATATTATCAAAGCTCCAAGATATAATTGAATATTTTTGGTCGTAGAAGATATTACTTGAACTGTAAGATTTTTTGTGAAAAATACTCCTGGTTTGCATAAATTTGATATTATAGTAGTTGAATGATACAAAAGAAAAAGACCATCTATAAGTAAGATTTATAAAATTAATTTAGAAAAACTTATAGATAAATTAAAAGCTAAATGAAAATATGATGAAAGTTTATCAGTTGCAAAAGTGAGAGCAGATAGAAATGATGTAATTTCAGAAAAGAAAGAAGATAAAAAAGAAGAAAATCATTTAAGATGACAAGAAAATTTAGAACCAAAATTAAATAAAGTAGATCCTTGAATAAATCATGAATGAGAAATAAATCAAATAGAAGAAGATTTAGAAACTAGTTGAGAATTAGGAAATCAAGGAAGCTGTGATACAAATATGGTGCAGGAAAGTAATGAAGGTGATGTTTTGCCTGGGTGTGATGTAAATAATAATTGAGAATTGAAAATTGAAAATAAGATTCTGAAACAAGCTCAGGACGACAAACAAACAATTCAAGACGACAAACAAACAAATTTAGAATGAGATATAAATAAAAAAGAAGAAAAAAATGTTCATATTTGATTGCCTGATGATATAGAAACTATCAAAAAATTAGTTCAAATGAGAAAAGAAAATCCTAAGCAAGAAGAATTTGAAGTAGATGGAGTTATTTATAAGATTTAATTGATAAAAAACATAATGGAATATAAAATTACAGAAATGGAAGCTGAACAGAGATATGATAGGTTCTTAAGAAAATATTTTAAACAGTTTCCAGAAGTTAAATTGTGAGATATTTATCTTATGATAAGAAAAGGTAAAATTAAGGTAAATAAAAAAAAGAGAAAAGACAATTATAGACTTGTT
>WFMP01000257.1 GCA_015489035.1 Candidatus Altimarinota bacterium | reverse complement strand
GTATTTTAAATTCATTTCTTTTTTATATTAAATAAACTGAAAATTATAATAAACTGAAAATTATAATAAACAAGATACATCTTAAATCAAGAAAAAAACTAGCATAGCTAAAATATACTATACTAGTTTATATTTTCTTAGGAGAATATAATCTTTTTACATATTAGAGAATATAGGAAGATAGTTGTACTTTATTCTAGGATCATATTCAATTATTAAAGATGAAAATATATTTTTATTTTTCTCAAGTTCATTTTTGGTAAATTTATGACATCATAACCAATTACTTTTTAATTTGTTATTTAGATGAGTATTTTTATCCTTACAATATGTTTCTTTATATCCGTCATTATTACAATCTTTTAAACTACATTTTATTCATCAAATTAATGTAGTATCAGATGAATCATAAATATTTGATGTTATTCAATATGGAGCATAGGCACCTGTTGCTCAAGATGAGTCTAAAACAGTTGCTGGTACCCATTTAAATTTTCTTACATTATACAAATCATATTCTTTAGGATTTGAACAATTTTTATTAAAATATGGACATATTCCTTTTGTGCTTCATCAGATAGTATTGAATGTCCATAAAACTCATTTAATTAAAAGCTGGTTTTTTAGATCATCTTGAGTTAAGTTTCATTGTATTTTAGGATCTGATGATGGATTTCATTTATATGTTATTAATGCTTTATCTGAATAAATTAACATATCAAGGTTCGTAATTTTGTTATTTATATATATATTTCCGTTTTGAGAATTAGGTTTGGATAATAATATAATTCATACAAGTCATCTACTAGTTGTTTGTATATTTCCAGTTATAAACACATTAGCATTTTCAACTACAATAAGATATTTATTATTTATACTATCATAACCTGGTATGATTAAATTATTATTCCCTCAATATCATTTGTAATAATATATTTTGGTTCAAAATTTAGTTAAATTTGGAGTGATAGTATTTGAAAATATATCTTGAGTTTTATCTCAATTAAAATATGTTTTTTTTATACCTCAAAATCTTAATTTTACCATTTTTTTAATTTTATTTTTAACTTTAACCATAGAAATTCTTGCAGTATAATTTAATTTATCTCAATTAAATATATTATGAAAATTATTTTTATAATTAGTTCATCATAAATTTCCTAGAATATAGATAGGACTTTTATAAAATTTATTTAGATTTTTTTTATAATTATAATTATTTGCTCATATTAAATCAGAATTGTAAATAGCAACTGTTCAATCAGAATATTTTAAAGCAATATGTGTGGATAAAATATCCTTATCGTTAGAGCTTATTTTTCATCATGTTTGAAGAAGTATTTTTTCATAAATATATTTTCAATTTACTTTTGAGAAAGGACTGATAATAGCAACATTATTTGAAATATCTCAAAAATTATGTGATAAATCTCATGAGTCTATATATAAACTGCGATTTTTCCAGGAGTTAGTATTATAATATGATAAATAAGTTTTTATTTTAGAGTTTGAACTGGTAAATTTAATTCATAATGTATATTTAGAGTAGTTATTACTATTTGTTTTAGTTTCGAAAGTAAATTTCTTTTTTGTTCATTCTCCTGCAAGTACATGTGATTCTTTAAATGTTAAATATATTTGAGGTTTAAATTTTAAATTTTTATTAATTGGAAAAGAGTTATTCCAATTAGATCCTAAATTATCAGTTATTTTATAAGATATTGTTTTGAACTTAAAAACTCAATAAGCTTTATTATACCCATCATATGTTGGAACATAAGATTTAAATAATATATTATATTTTCAACCTGATAATACATTATTATATCAGACTAAATTTCAAGTAGAATTAGTATTATTTCATATATTAGATCCTGTCCGATTTAATACAGAAAATTTAATTTTAATTCAAGATGGTCAATTTGCATGATATTGATCTAAATATACATTATTATTATAATCCTCTGAAAGAGTAACTTTTCTATGTATTCATGGAGCAGGAACAACAGGATTTCAAAAAGAATCTTTTAAGATTAACTTTGTAGTATAATTATCTAAATTATTTCATGTTTTATAGTTGTTTAAGTCACTAAAATCTTTAGTTTCATGTGAAACAGGTGTATTTGCATAAACCCACCAATTATAAATTTGATTAGGAGTAATGCAGTTTCATGCTGAGTCACACATTTTTGTGATTTTTATTGAATATTGTCTTCATCATTTAGCAGTATTAAAATCAGTTGATGGTAAAACTTTAGATATATCCCATGATATTTTAGTAGAAGCAGTAGAATTATTTGTATGTAAGGTAACATTTCCAGTTGAATCAAAACTACCTGTACTTTTATTTTCTAATTGGTAAGAAATAGTAATATATGGAGATCTTCATCCGCCAGTATCATCATATAAAATTAATAAATTATTATTTTTTTTATTTGCTAATACGGATCAATTAGGAGCAATTCAATTTAATTTTAATGTTAAATGTCCAGTTGTTGGAGCTATACCATCCCAATAAAAACATTCCATTTTTCATGTTGGATCTACCTTTTTTACTTTTGGATTACTTGAACTTGACACATAATCATCATTTGTTATTTTATTATCTCAATTTATATCAACAGCATAATCTTTGTAT
>WFMP01000256.1 GCA_015489035.1 Candidatus Altimarinota bacterium | reverse complement strand
TTTTTTCAAATCAATTTTTTTTACTCAACTTTTCTGCAGTTTTCATTAGTTTGGTACCAAATCCTTTGTGTTGTGATTTCTCTCACTTTTTTCATATTTTTTCTTGTAGCCCATAAACATGTAATTCTCTTACAATAGCTGTTTTTTCTCCAAGTCATTCAAAATTAGAAAAATCATTTGTTGGTAGTAAAAGTCTTGTAAATCAAATTAAATATCCATCTGTATTTTCAAAACTTATAAAATATTCTTCTCCTACAGATGATAAATATTTTCTCATAACTAAAATTATATTTTCATTTTCATCTTTTTGATTTCTAATTTCTCTACATCTTGTACATAGGCAGATTAAGTTTTCATTTGAATGTTTTTCTAGTTTTATTTCTTTTAGATTATCAAAATCTTTAACATCAAAAACTTTGATTTCTAATCATTCTTGATTTTCAAAAAGTCTGTGAAAATATTTTTTTTGTAATTTTTTATCTATTTTTAATTCTTTTTTTAATTCATTTTCAGCTAATTGTCTAAGGTTTGTGATTGTGCTTCAAGAAACTATTTCACTTTCTGGAATATCTCTAATAAGTCTTTTAATTCTAGTGTATGGTGGAATATAATTTTGCTTTACTTCTTTTATAACTTTTTTAATTTCTTCAGTTGTGATAGGTGTGTATTCTCATCTTTTGTAAAGTTGATAAAGTTCAGTATTGGGGATTACACTAGTTGGGTAAAATTTTAATTCATCAGGTTTTAAATAAGGATCCTCAAATAATATTTTAAAACTTTCTATATCTTTTTCTATAGTTGATTTATAAAGTCATGGCATCATATGAGCTGAAATTTTAATTCAATATTTTCTTATCAAATGTAAGGCTTGTTTAGCTTGTTCCATAGTATGTCATCTTTTGTTAGCTTCCAACACATCATCAAAAGTAGATTGTATTCATATTTCTATTCTTGTAACTCCAAGTTTTCTCCAAAATTGAATATTTTTTTCATTTACAAGGTCTGGTCTTGTTTCTATAGTAAGTCAAATAATTCTATTTTCAGCTGTTTCATTTATTTTTTGAGCTTCCTCTAATGATGAAGAAAGTTGAATATCTAATTTTTCTAAATCTATTGTAAATCTTGCAGATTTAGGATTATTAACTTCAGTATCTATTTTAGATTTTATTTCAGGAAAAATATTACAAGCATCATAAAGTTGTTTTATAAAATTAGTTTTATATTCCATATCGTAGGCATCAAAACTTCCTCCAAGCACTATCATCTCAATCTTGTCAGTATTGTGTCAAGTACTTTGTAATGATAAAAGTCTATTAAAAGTCTGTTTCAATGGATCAAAATTATTTAATAAAGCTCTCATAGCACCTGGTTCTGTGCTGATATAACTTTTGGGCATGATACTTTCGTTTGGGCAAAAAATACATTTACCAGGACAAGGCCAAGGCTTGGTTAAAACTTGAATAGGAACTATACCAGAAAGTGATCTTATTTTTCTTTTCATTAACAAAAAATGTATTTGTCTATCTTCTTGTATTTTTCATTCTTTTAATAATTCTTGATATTTTCTTTGTAATTGAATATTTGTAGGAATTATTTTTATTCATAATTCTTTGATAGTTCATTTTTTAACTTTATGTAAGTTTTCATTTGTAAGTTGTTCTTTGGGTAATTTGTATAATCTATTTATAATCTCTTCTAAGTAATCCATATTTAATGTTTAATTTCTAAAATTACTTTTAAATATACTAATTTTCTTTTGTAAAAAAAGAGGAAGGGGACACCCAACCCTCAAATTACAGATTACACTCTGCAAACGATTCAAAATCATATAATCTATCTAAATAATTAGACACCTTTTCAATGGAAGTATTTACTTCTTGAAGTTCTTCTTTTTCATATTCCATTTGTTCTTCTTCATATAATTCAATTTCTTGTTCTAGTTCAATTTTTTTCTTTTGTAAATCTTCTAAAAATTGTTCTATAATTTTAACTTCAAATTGAATTTGTTCTAAAGACATTTCTTCTAATCTTTGTTCTGCTTCTATAAGATTTTCTGTAACTTGACTAATGTTTTCTGTATCAATTTCCATAATTGACTCCTTTTGATTTGTTTTATGATTTTAAACCGTGAGAACTTTACACTAAATTATTAATTAAAGTCAAAGTAATTATTATAAAAAAACTAATTTTATATTCTCTTGAAAAAAGAAACCTAAAAACTATTATAAGTTAGCTTATTCATAAAAATTTGAGGAAATTTATAGATTAGGATGAACATTTCAATAGTTGAGTTATTCTTTGTTAAAGAATATTTTATTTTGTTTAGTAATATAGTTATGGCAAAAAAAGTTCAAACTAAATTCAAAATCCATTTGTTGGCTTGAAAAGCTACACCAGCTCCTCCAGTTGGTCCTATGCTTTGACAACATGGTATAAATATTGGTGCATTTACAAAAGATTTCAATGATAAAACTAGAGATTATATTCAACAATTTGGTTGATTTGATGTAAAAGTTCCATGTGATGTTACAGTATACATAGATAGAAGTTTTGATATGGTTTTAAAATCACCTCGTTCTTCTGATCTTATAAAATGGAAAGCAAAAGTTAAAAAATGATCTGCAGAAGCAAATACAAATAAAATTGGATCTGTTACTATGGATGATTTGAGAGAAATAGCTGAAATTAAAAAAAATGATATGAACACTGATGATATCGAAGCTATTGCAAAATCATTAGTTGGTACTGCAAAAAGTATTTGATTAGAAGTTAAATAATATTTTCAAAATTATTCTAAAATATATTCCTCAACATTTTGATAGATAAATAAGCTGGGAGGTTAGTAGCCGTTTGGACCATTTTATTCTGTTATTACTTTAAATTAATGAGACATTGAAAGAAGTATAAAGCTGCTGTAGAGTTGGTAGATTCTGAAAAGAAATATCCTCTTGAAGAAGCAGTTTCATTAGTAAAAAAGGTTTCTTATACAAAATTTGATTGAACTGTAGAAATACATATTCAAACAAATGCAAATCCTAAATATAATGATCAAAATTTAAGATGAACTGTAGTTTTACCTCATGGTACTGGTAAAAAAGTAACAGTTGCTGCTTTTGTATCTGATGATAAGATAGAAGAAGCTAAAAAAGCTTGAGCTGATATAGCTGGTAATGTTGATCTTATGACTGATATTACAAAATGAGATATTAAATTTGATGTTTTGGTTACTTCTCCTGATATGATGAGAGATTTAGCGAAAGCTGCTAAAGTTTTATGACCAAAATGATTGATGCCTTCTCCAAAGGCAGGTACAGTTACTCCAAAGATTTCTGAAACTATAAATGAAATTAAGAAATGAAGAGTTGAATTTAAATTAGATAAATCTGGTGTAATTCATACTGGAATTGCTAAGGTAAGTTTTGATGAAAAAGCATTAGCTGAAAATGTACAATCTTTAGTAAATGCTATGAATGCTGCTAAACCTACAGGTGTAAAATGAGCTTTGATAAACAA
>WFMP01000255.1 GCA_015489035.1 Candidatus Altimarinota bacterium | reverse complement strand
TTGTCGGTTTTATTTTTATAAAATAATAACATTAAAATAATGGTATCATTAGCAGAACAAGGTAAAAAACATCAACCGTTGGTAAAAATAGAATGAGATAAATTAGTTATTGTCATTTGAAGAGATATAGAACATCCTATGGAAGAAGCACATTTGATAGATTCTGTAGATATTTTAAATGTATCGAAGGCAGGATTGTTGAGAGTGAAACATTTTAACTTGAAGGCAGAGCAGGAACCAAAGCTAGAAGTAAATTTATCTGAATTGAAAGAATGAACTTATAAAATTCAAGCAAGATGTAATTTGCACGGAACATGGGAAGATGAAATTACATTATAATTTAAACTTAACAGCTTAATCTTAAAGGCTGTTTTTTTTGTTTGAAAATCTTTGTTATTTAAGTAAATTATTTATAGTTTTTTTATATTTAAAATCCATTTTTTTATGTTTAGAAATATTCTGCTTAAATATTTTCCTAAAAATATATCAAAATCTGAGTTATCGCCTATAAATTTTCATCTTAAACTCATAAATCCAAAACTTTTGTATGGTATTTCTACAAAATATGGAATAGAAAATAGAAGAGCTATTCAGATGGATACAAGATTTTCTTATTTTGTTCCTCATACTTTGAAATTTAAAGACTTAAATGAAGAATATTTTTTTTATGCTTACAAAGTTTATTCAAATTTAAACTGATTTGATAATTATAATATTTACACAATTTTGAATGCTTATGTAATTTTTACATTAAATACTTATTATGATTATTTTGATGAAAATGAAATTATAAAATATATAAACCCTTTTTTGTATACAGTAGATTATGTGATTTTGATGTTTTTTGCTTGATTTAAACAATATGAATTTGATGATGATAATAAAAATTTACATTTTTTGATAAATTTACTTAGAGCTACTGTGTATCATTTGGAGATTACTCAAAGTCCTCAAAAAGATTTAAAACAAGTAGAAATTTTTGTGAAAAAAGTAATGGATATTTTTGATCAAGGGCCTGATTTTCTTATGCTGCTTTACAAAACTACAAAACAAATTTCAAATGTTTATGAAAATCGTGCTTATACAGATGTTCAGTTGTATAATTATTTTGTTTCTGGTATGATGATGGATTTTCCTGATAAAGATGAATTTTCAAGAGTTATCGGAAAGACTACAAAAAATGTATTTTTGAAAAGATATACTTATTATTTGGATGTAGATATGATTACTATGTTGAATATGATGAGGTGAGATACTTCTTATATTGCTTATTTTTCAAATCCAAATAATGCTGATTTTTTAGATTATTTCGTAGATTCACTTGATTATATAAAAAATATTACTCCTGATTTGACTATACAAGAGCTAGTAGATAAAATATTGGATTTTGATGCTTGGAGTGAAAAATATATCAATGCTTTGAAAGATTATAATTCTGATAATATTGAAATAGATGTAGATCCTTCATTAGGGCTTGAGCAGATCCAAGAAATGATGTCTAGTGAGATGATGGAAAATGTTAAAAAAGTTTCTTCGATAAATGAGCAATTTTTGGATTATTATCTTTTGCTTATAAATAGAAAATTAAATAGGAATGGAGATAATTTGCAGTTGGAAGTTATTGAAAATAAAAAATTAAAGAAAAATACTAAATTAGATTATGATAAAAAATATTATTACAAACTTGATGATTTGTATTTTATGGAAAGTTATTATTTAAAACATAAAAAAAATATCAAAAAAATTACAAGATTTGTAGAATATACTGAGCCTGTGGCTTATCATAATGTGGCTTTGCAAGCTAGAAAAACTATTTTGCAGGATTTTAATCAAAAAACTAATATTGAAACTATTTCAAATACTCAATATTTTGAGATACTAAAGAAATATTTTCAGCAAGATATTTTGGAATTGTGAAAATCTAATTTAAAAAAGAGTTATCTTACAAAACATTATTCTACTACTTTCAGTGATTACACACCGTCAGATAGGGAGGTTAAAAATTTTAAGAAAAATATTTACTATCCAGATTTTATAGTTTATTATGAATTTTTGAAATATGTTTGAATTAAATTTAAACCAAAAGATATTTTAAGTTTATCAAGATTGAGAGAAAGTTTGTTTGGATATATGATTTATCAAAATATTATTTGATATTCACAAGAATTTAAAGACAAATATAATTTATATGTTCAATTTGATGTTACTTGATTTTATGAGTATTTTGTTGAAAATTACCCAGAATTTATAGATTTTTTCTCAAAAATTAAACAAAATAATAGGTTTGTAGAAATAGTAAAAAACATAGATGAAACTACTGATAATATCTTTCTTTTAGATTTTGTGTTTGTTTATGATAATTTGGTTGATATAACTTATTATAACAAAAGAATGTTTGAAATATAATTTTCTTGACAAAATTATTATAATTTATTATACTTAACGA
>WFMP01000254.1 GCA_015489035.1 Candidatus Altimarinota bacterium | reverse complement strand
CTATACGAATTAGCTATAGCTTTCTTTACTCTTTGTTTGCTCTTGATGACCTGTGATTCATATTGAGCTAACTCTTGCTTGTAGTGTGCTTGTTCTTTGTTTAGTGTATCTCTATTTTTTTGAATTAATTTTTCTTTGTTTTCTATTTTAATTAAGAAATTATCGATGTATTCATAAAGTTTCTTATTTTTTTGTTCTAGAATTTCCTGAGCTTTTTTTGTTGTAAGATAACTAAACAATTTTATTTTTAGTGCTTCAAAATTTTCCCCGGTCTTTGAAGATATAGGGACTAAAGGCGGAGTATCAATATTGCTAAAATTTAGTTTTTCTTTTACTATATCTATAGATTTCTTAATTTCATCATTAACATATTCAACTATTTCACTTCTTTCATCTTCAGTTTCAATAGTATCCCAATAATTTAATAGAAAGAAAACCTTATCTAGATCATTTTTATTTAATATTTTTTCTTCCAGGAACTCTTTTTCACTTTTTTTCCAAGCTTGAGTAGCATTTAAAAAGTATAATACACAATCAGCTTGATTTATAAAATCAAACGTAATGCCCATTCTTTCTGTTTCTGGGTCATTCAAACCTGGTGAGTCAACTATGACTACACCCTCTTTTAAGATAGTAGACGGTATTTCAACTTCAACGAAATCAACTTCATCTATTTTTGAACCTTTAGCAGCTATCATTTCTCTTAATGATTCTTCTACGTTTTCATGTATTTCAACTTTAGATTTATCTTTCATGATAGCTGAAACTTTTAAGGTATCACCATATTTAACTATAGTTAATTTAGCAGTAGTAGTTGTAGCTCTTACGGGAAGTTTGACTTTTTCTTCCAAAAAAAAATTATTGATAAACGTTGATTTGCCAGAACTAAAATCACCTATACATAGAACATTAAAACTAATATCTTGCAATTCTTTTGCAAAAAAATTAATTTCATCTATATCATTTGGAAAATCTCGTTGCACAATTTTGGTCAATTCTTCAGTGTTTTTCAGAAGATTCTCTTTTTCTTTGAAATAGCGCATTATAAAATACCTTCCAATTGCTCTTTTATCTGTATCAGTTCTTTTTTATTTTTATTGTTATCCATAGTATTTATATTAAATTCTTTTTTAGCGGTTTCGATTTTTAATTCCAATTCTTTTTTCTGGGGAAATTTCTCTTGGATATAAGATTCTATATAACTTTCTGCTTTAAATTCACTGTCGATATTTTGTAAAATAGTATCCTTTATACTTTCGAGAGATTCTAAAACATATTTTTGATATTGTTTTATTTTTAACATGTTTTCAGCTTCATTGGCAACTTTAGCTATGCCATCTACGCCCCATTTTCCAAGATCAAATGCAACTTTCCCTAATTGTGTAATCATAATACCTGCTGAACTTATAGCACCACCAATAGCACCACCAATAGCACCACCAATTCCAGGGAAGAGGCCTCCTAATCCATTAGCAAATGCAGAAATACCAATACCCGTAACAGCCATTCCTAAAACAGTTGGAGCATAGATAACAGCTCCAGTAGCAACCCCTGCTATTGCAAAACCTTTTACAAGAGTAGATGCATTATTTTTAGATGTAAGTTCATTAATTACAACACTTT
This sequence comes from Candidatus Altimarinota bacterium, assembly GCA_015489035.1. Lineage (GTDB taxonomy): Bacteria > Patescibacteriota > Gracilibacteria > Absconditabacterales > Absconditicoccaceae > S009-33. The sequence continues at coordinate 3,871 of WFMP01000254.1, read as the reverse complement.
TTTGATTAAAAACGGGTTCAATATTTTTATCAAACTTTTCAAGATTTAAACGTAGTTTTTTGATAAATTTTTGTAAATCATCTTCAATGACATCTTCAACAAGCTTTTTGGTTCTTATTTCTATATATCTATCTTTAGATAAGTCTTTCAAAGTTCGCGAATTAATTTCTCCTATAATTTTCTCTGCAACAGTGTTTAAATCAGTTTCTATACTTCTTTTTAAATCATCTTTTTGTATATCAAACTCTTTATTAAAATCATAAATCGCATCTTCTATTTCAAGTCTAAAAGCGTTTACTTCAGATTCTATTACTTGAAGTGTACTGTCATATTCTTTATCTTTTCCATCAATCTTATCAAGAAGAGTGTCTATTTTAATAAATGCAAAATTAAAAATTAATTGTATTTTTCTTTTTAGTATGTCATCATACAATTCTTGCTTGTGTGTTTTTATATAATGATTTGTAGTAGCAACTAAGTTTTCATATCCACATTTGACTAATGTGTCATTATCAGAATCTTTTATAGTCTCTAAACAATTTTTTGCAGAATATAAAAAAGTTCTATCAGATAAGATATCTTGACTTATTTTTAGTAATTTTGATAATTTTTCAAGAAAATTATTTTTAATATTATATTTTTCCTCACCAACTAGGTCAATTTGATTAATAATAAAAAAGAATTTGCTAATATCTTTTTTTCTTACGAGTTTAGTTAAAAAATTAATTTCGCTTTGTTTTAATGCTTGAGTGGCATGTATTGTAAAAAATACGATATCTACTTGTTCAACAAGATTAAAAACTATATCGTCAGATAACATACTAGGATCGTTTACGCCTGGGGTATCATAAAGTTCATAATGAGATAAATGTGGTAAATTTACCCCTATCTCTAAATTTTCTTTCGAAAACTCATTTAATTCCATCACGTTTTCTTTAGTTAACTCTCTTGTAGTATTAGGTTTATTTTCAATCCTAACGTATTCATCGTTACTATCTTTAATAATAGTAATTTGATTTGTAGTAGGCTTATGCTTTGCAGGAAGGATGTTTTTTTGTATCAAAGTATTTATAATGCTAGATTTGCCAGTACTAAACTCCCCTATAAAGGCTAATTTAAACTTTTCCTCGTCAATCTCGTTGCAGAGCTTTAATATTTTAGTATTTTCTTCATCTAGGTTTATTGTTTGATAAAGTTCATTAGATTTTAGCTCATTAAATAAAGATAATATCTTACTTAATCTTACGCTATTTTGTTCTTGTATTGTCATTTAATTTTTCCTTTAATGCATTTAATGAATTTAATGTTAGTTTATGTTTATCAGATTTTCTGAATATATGCTTATCGTATTGATTTTTTTCTATAATTTCTTCGATTATTTCAATTAAACTTTTTTGTGTTTCATGGTCTAAATAACTAAATTCTTCATGAAGTTCGTGAATATCGTCTATGTAAGTTTTAAATTGACTATCTTTTATATCCAAATTAAAAATAGTTGTTTTTAAAAGTGTTAATATTGCCTCTTCCTCTTTATCAAAGATTCCATCCATATTCATGAACGAATATATAATTTTTAAAAAAGATATTTTTTGACTTTGTTTTAAACTATTCATTTATTCGTCCTATGATATTTTTAAATGCCTCTATTTGCTTTATTTTTAGATGGGAAATTGTAATAATATTGTTTATCTGTTTGGCGATATATTTATTATACAAAATCATATTTTCAACTTGGTCCAAGTCTGTTCTGTAATCTCGCATAATATTTTCTAGATCATTTTCGTCTATCGTGGGATGTAAAAATTTTTCAAGCATATTTTGGTTTAGTAAATTGTCAAAACAAAAATATTTTATATGCGCCAACAATGCTAATGGTAAGAAAGCGTTATCCAGGATTCCATCATTAATCATCTCTATTGCTACCGCAATATTTTTCTTTTCGGTGAGATTATTTAGTATTTCAGCGGAGATATTTCTTTGTATATTGATGAATATTTCATTACTATAAGACCGTATGAAATTATTATGAACTCTCAAAAGATTGTTTTTGATACTTGTATTAAAAAAGTCATTAAAAGCGTATTCTTTAGCATATGTCTTTACTTTTTTATAGTCAGTCTTAATATTTTGTACTTTAGAAAATATTAAGTTTAAATCTTTTTCTACTACTGGTTGAATTTGGTAAAGAATTTTATTGAAGTCTATTCTATCATTATTACTCTCTATAATATGTTCTAAATTAGAAGCTACTAATTTCCATTGCTGTAAATATTTTTCAAGATTATCAATAAATAAAGAAAATTCTTTTTTTAATAACTCTTCAGATATTCGGACATCGTTTTCTAAAGCAGCATATTTTAGTTCATTTAAAAATTTATTGAATCTATTTTCAAGTTGTTCATTAGTCTTTTTTTTACTTGATATAAAATATATAGAATTTGAATTAGTAATTATATCGGCGAGATGTTTATTTATAGTTTGTTTGATTTCTTCTTCATCTTCTGGTACATCGTTGATATCTGCTTTATTTGCAACCAATAAAATCTTATCAACATATTCCTTTAATCTTGTCATCTCTTCAATTTCTGTTTTTTTAAAAGCTTGATTTTTTGTAATTAGCCATATTACAATATCAACATCTTTAAATATAGAACGAGTTACGGCATCCATATTTTTATCATGATTAAAACCAGGAGTATCAATAAAAGTAAAATTTTTCAATAAAGCGTTATCGTTATATACGACTATTTTATCAATCTGGTTAATTTTTGTAGCAATATTTTCTGTATTTATATCTTTAGCGTGTTGATATTCTTTTATTTTATTTAAATCATTGCTTTTTTCAATGATTGTTTGACCATTTTTTATGTAATGTATTTCGATTTTTGGCGTTAGACCATATTTAACTTGTATTAATGTAGCAGTTTTTGGCACTATTCCTGTTGGTAATATATCAAATCCAAGGAGTTTATTTATAAAAGATGATTTACCAGCATTGAATTCTCCCATAACTGCTAAATTTAAAGGTTCATTACAAATTTTATCAATTTTATTAATAAAGATATCAACAATATCTAATGTGTTTTCTACAGTCTTCATTTTCTGAATGATTTCATTGGCTTTTTGAATAAAGCCAATGTTGGATTTTTGTAATGACATTTTTAAATACCTTCTCCTGTCGAGTTGCTTGCGGACTCTCGCAAAAATAGCTAATTTCATCTTTTTGTGGTTAAATAAGTTGAAATCTAAGTTCAGAAGAGTTATATCCTCAAGAAGCACCCCATAATTTTTTATTATAAAAAATTAACAAAAAGAAGATTCAACTTATACATAAAATTATATCTACACTATTAAAAAATATGGCTTAAAGTGATAAATCTTGAAAACTCATTATTTCCAGTAATAAAAGAGAATTTGCGAACAGAAGAGTTTAGTTCAAAGGAGTCTAAACAGATCAGAGTTCTCGATTTTGCAGAAATTGAAAGTTTACAGTAGATGAGATGTTTTTTTCTTATCTCCAGAAAGTATGGTGTAGGTATTAAGCAAAACTCCAAAGGCAATCGTGAGGTTTGAATAGGCGGTAATTTACATATCCCCGTAGTAGATGGAGATATGCCAATAACTGCGTTTTATTCAGGTGTCAATATACATGATAGTTAAGTAGTACTTCCTCTTATGCAAAGAGATAAGTAAGAGAGTAAACTATCTGTATGACCTACAAGATGCAGGATATAATACAGATATTATTAGAGAGTTCTCAATTCGGTTAAAATATCGTCCAATTATTGACATCAATCCTAAAAACTCACAAGAACTCAAAGCAAAAATTGAGCTAAAGGAGCATGAAAATAAAACATTTAAATATCTAAAC
>WFMP01000253.1 GCA_015489035.1 Candidatus Altimarinota bacterium | reverse complement strand
ATATAACCTGCATCTTTTTTATTTTTTATAGAAGTATATTTGTCTTTCTCTGCAATAATATAATTCTGATTATTCATAAAATTTGTAGAATTTATATATTCTTCATCTGTTGAAAAAATTCATTTTTTATTTCTCATCTTTATTTAACATTTTCTAAAATTACTTTCACCAACTCTTCTGGCTTTTGTAAATGAATTCCGTGCCTTACATCCTTGATTATAATTAATTTTGAATTTTTTATCAAATTATTTATTTTTTGTCCATCAACTAATGGTGTGTAAGTATCGTTTTCACCCCAAATTAGAAGTGTTGGTGTGTTTATATCTTTATAATTTTCCTGTAAATCAGAGTTTATCATATTCAAGAAAGTTTGTTTCTTATTCGGATTTTTTTCAGCTTCAAGATAATCGTGTCCACCTATTGCTCTGTAAAATAAATTTCTTACTTTTCACATTCAAGGTAGAGCAAAAATAGGTTTTACAAACTTTGAAACAACTCAAAAAACTTTTCTCTTTAAACTCCTTTTTCTGTTCTTCCTTATTCAGGCACTATTGTTTAAAATTAGTTTTTTTACTAACAAATCTGAATAATTGATTACTAATTTTGTAGCAATAGCTCATCCATTACTATGTCACATTAAAATAAAATCTTTCAATCATAATTTATCAATAAAATTTTTTATCAAATAAGCATACTCATCAAGAGTATAGACTTTATCACAAATTTCTAATTTACTTGCACAAGGAATATCTGGAATAATTACATAAAAATCTTTTCATAATTTTTCTCCAAATTTTACCCAACTATCAGAACTACCACCCCATCAGTGTAAAATTAAAAATGGGGTATTTTTTTTATCTCAATAAGTTTTATAATTCATTTTATATTTTATCTATAATATTTTTAAAATCTCGAAAATTATCTACTTTCATAAATTCAACCCTATACTTTGATGCATTATCAATTCATTTTGTATAAGTTCATATAAATTTTCTAAATTCAATTACTCAAGTCCTTTCTCATTTATATTTTATATTTAATTTCAAATGTTTCAAAATAGTTTCTTTTTTTTCTTCCCAGCTAGGTTTATAATCTACAAAAATCCAAGGATTTCATATTGCACCCTGCCCTATCATAAGTCCATCTAATTTATTCATTTTCACCATAAAATCTTTATCTTGCAATTTTTCCTCAGTAATTCATCCATTGAAGATAATTTTACAATTTGGACTTACCTTATTTTTCACATCTAAAACAAAATCTATATCTGTTTCACCAGAATGCTCTTGTTTCATAGTTCTTGCATGAATAGAAATTATAGAACAATACTCAGATGCTTTGATAATAAATTTTTTTTGTTTCTCTTTATCTTCTTCATTCACTCCAGCTCTAGTTTTGATTGTAAAAGGTCTTTTTACTACCTTCGACAAAGTTTTTATAATTTCTAAAGTATTTCCTTTATCTATCATAAGTGCAGAACCTGCTCCAAGTCTCATAATTTTTGGTGCTGGACAACCGATATTTAACTCAATAGCATCAAAATCATAGTTTTTATCAATTTCTTGAGCTGTATAAATAAGTTTTTGCAAATTTGAACCAAATATCTGACAAATCAAAGGTTTTTCTTTTTCTTCATAAATTAAATGATTTTTTATTCCATCAAAATTGTGAACAAATCCATCAGAAGAAACAAATTCAGTAAATAACAAAAGTTCTCTATTTTTATTTGTATTATATTTATCAAAAATCTCTTTTACTATTTGTCTATAAGCTGTATCTGTAATCCCATCCATAGGTGCCAAAGCCCATATCATATTTTAATATTTTAATTTTATAAATTATTCTTTATCTATTTCTTTAAAAATATTATACCACATACTTATAAAAAAAGCTTCTACAATTCAATTCACATAAGCCGTCAAAAGAAACAATAATCACATAATTCCATAAACACTATATTTTACTAATTCTATATTTCAAATATTTAATTTTAAAAATGTAATTAAAATAATAACGGGTAGTCATATTAAAATAATAACATTTATCAAAAATCTCACATATAAAAGTAAATATAATTTGAAATATTTCCAAGTCTTTCATAAATTTAAGAAAGTAAGTTTCATACTTTGCTTAATTGCATCAAAAGTAGTGTATCCATCTAATATTATCAAATATTTAGTATAAAAAATACTAAAATTCAAAAATATCGTAATAACAAACCATATAATCACAAATGTTCAAACAAATACATTATTAATCATATTTGTTATGTAAAGTCTAGAAATTATAATAAAAAGCCATAAAAATGAGAATAATGAGACAAGTCCATGCAATTCAAACATAGGAAAAAATTTCGTAAATCATAATCAAATACTAGATCAAATTCATTTTTTTTTATCTAAATAACT
>WFMP01000252.1 GCA_015489035.1 Candidatus Altimarinota bacterium | reverse complement strand
ATCAAGTTACAAATATTGCTACAGGAGATGTAGATGGAGATGGTGATTTTGATGTAGTATCAGGTTCACATAGCAAAGTTGCTTGGTATGAAAATACAAATAATGATGGTATTTTTGCCTCTGAAAATATAATCTATACAAATACAATATTTTATAATTTTGTTAACCTTAGTGATATTAATGGAGATGGAAAGCAAGATATAATAAATTCTACATCAGAAGTTGATAATGCTTTTGATAATGATAAAATCTTATGGTTTGAGAATTTAGGATTTTTAACCAATAAAATAAGTGGTTTAGTAAATTTAGATGTTGATAATAATGGTTGTGATTCATTAAATACATTGCCAATTCCCGATTTATTAATTACTACGCAATCAGGAACAGAAACTTTGTCAACATTTACATTGTCTAATGGCTATTATCAATTATTTCCTGAATTAGGTAATTATACAACAACTATAACTTCAAATTTACCAAACTATTACACTGCAAATCCAGCATCATATTTGCATAATTTTACAGATGTTGGCAATACAGAAACAGCTAATTTTTGTCTGCAACCTAATCAAATAGTAAACGATTTAAACATAAGTATTATTCCGTTAAATGTAGCAAGACCAGGTTTCGATGCAAGTTATCAAATAGTTTATAAAAATGTGGGTACAACGCAATTAAGTGGTAATATTAATTTTGAATACGACAATACTAAATTAGCATTTTTAACCGCAAACCAAACAATAGCTTCGCAAACAGCAAATAGTATTCTGTTTAATTATACGGATATAAATCCATTTGAAACAAGAACTATTATGTTAAATTTTAACGTTTTAACTCCGCCGGTAGTTAATATTGATGATATTTTAGATTTTACAGCAAGTATAAACCCAACAACAGGTGATATAACGCCGGAAGACAATGTATATGAGTTGCAACAAACCGTTGTAGGTTCTTATGATCCAAATGATATTTCAGTAGCAGAAGGAGAGCAAATTTTATTAGCTGATGCTGATAAGTATTTACATTATATTATACGTTTTCAAAATACAGGAACAGCATATGCTCAAAAAGTTAGAATACATAATATTTTAGATGATAAACTAGATTGGACGACCTTACAATTAGAAAGCTCTAGTCACGATAATACAGTAGAAATTAAAAATGGAAGTGAAATAGATTTTATTTTTAATGCTATTTACTTGCCGGATAGTACCACAGACGAACCTAATTCACACGGATATATTGCCTATAAAATAAAACCAAAAGATAATGTTTCCGTTGGAGATGTCTTTGTAAACAATGCGGCTATTTATTTTGATTTCAACACAGCTATTAATACTAATACAGTTACAACAGAAATTGTAAATACATTGTCCTTAAATGATAATAATCTTTTAAATTTTACAGTTTATCCAGTACCAACAACTGATATTTTAAAGATAAATACCAAGTCCCAAGTCAGTAAAATAGAAATTTATAATAAATTAGGACAATTAGTCATAGAAAATACGGAAAAGAATACTATAAATATTTCTAATCTTAATCAAGGTTTATACTTTGTGAAAGTAACAGATATTAATAGTATTTCTAACACAAAAAAGATAGTAAAAAAATAAGTTTAATAAGTACTGTGAATTTTAGAATTCTTCTGTGAAAATTTGTTATAATCAATGAAACTCCAAAAACAATTTTTAAACCAAATAAAAGAAATTGTTAGCAATGCAAGACAAAGAGCAATACATTCTGTAAATACAGAAAGAGTGTTGATGTATTGGCAAATTGGCAAATTAATTTTTGAAGAAGAACAAAAAGGCAAAGAAAGGGCTGAATATGGTAAGTTTTTGATAAAATCTATTGAAAAAGAGTTGAAGCCGGTTTTTGGAAGTATATTTTCCTCTCGTCAATTATATAGATGTGTGCAATTTTACAAAATATTTCCAATTGTGTCCGCACTGCGGACACAATTCCATTGGACACATTATAAGCTACTTATAAGTATTGCAGACCAAAATAAAAGAGAGTTTTATATTGCTGAAGCTGCAAAAAATAATTGGTCGGCAAGACAGTTAGAAAGGCAAATAAACAGCCAACTTTTTGAGCGGTTATTATTAAGTAATGATGTGCAAAGTGTTTTAGCGGTAGCACAACAAAATAAAATACCTGAAAATCCAACTGAAATCATAAAAGATCCAATGGTTTTAGAATTTTTAGGTTTAAAAAGAGAATCTTCTTATTATGAAAAAGATTTTGAAACTGCCATAATAACACATTTACAAGATTTTATTTTAGAATTAGGAAATGGTTTTTCGTTTGTTTCAAGACAAAAACGAATTCATATTGATGGAGATGAATTTTTTATCGACTTAGTTTTTTATAATAGGCTATTACAATGTTTTGTGGTTATTGAAAAAAAAAATAAAAAAATAACGCATCAAGATTTAGGTCAGTTGCAAATGTATGTTAACTATTTTGATAGATACGAAAAGCAAGAGTTTGAAAATCCTACAATAGGAATTTTATTATGTACCGATAAAAATGATGCTATGGTAAAAATTTCTTTGCCAAAAAACAACAAAACAATTATAGCAAGTAAATATCAGTTATATTTGCCAACAGAAAAACAATTAATGGAAGAAGTTTTAAAGGAAGTAAAAAGGATAGATACTACTAAGGAATAAAAACATTTCAATTTTTGCTTCTAATAATTCAAAAAGTACACTTTGCGGTTAAATCAAAAGAAATGTCAAGAAGAAACATTCAAAATATAAACATTCAACCAAATACAAAACGAAAAAAGTCGTTTAAACACGAAAATTTTGTTGCCGGAATTGCTCCGTATTTACGTGGTCCGTATTCTAGTATGTATGTTCGCAGACCTTGGACTATCCGTCAGTATGCCGGATTTTCCACCGCCGAAGAGTCGAATGCATTTTATTTACGAAATTTAAAAGCAGGACAAAAAGGGCTTTCGGTTGCTTTTGATTTGGCAACACATCGTGGTTACGATTCCGACCATGAACGCGTGCAAGGTGATGTCGGAAAAGCAGGTGTTGCTATCGATACGGTGGAAGATATGAAAATTCTATTCAATAATATTCCATTAGATAAAATGTCCGTTTCGATGACAATGAACGGAGCCGTTTTGCCTGTGCTTGCTTTTTATATTGTTGCCGCCGAAGAACAAGGCGTTCAGCACAAACAATTGAAAGGCACAATTCAAAATGATATTCTAAAAGAATATATGGTGCGTAATACTT
>WFMP01000251.1 GCA_015489035.1 Candidatus Altimarinota bacterium | reverse complement strand
GCTTTACAATATCTAAACAGTTTATGAGCTGATAAAAAAGATTTAACAAAAAATTTAAATAAATACTTCTTAGAAGATAATTTTCAAAAATTAATAAAAAAAGCTAAAATAAAAGATTTTGAAAAAAATACATTTTCTGTAGAAGACCAAACAAAAAATAAGAAAACAATTAAAGTATGAATGATAAATATGGATAGTTTATCACAAGTTATCGAAGCTAACATACCAAAAGATTTTAAAGCTAAGACTACAAAAGAAAAAAGCAATTCATGAGAAGGATATACAGAAACAGCAATAATTTCTAGTTATAAAAATAGTAATGAACACATTTCAAACGACGAGAAAATAAATGGATTATTAGAAAAAGAAGAAAAAACATTCAAAGATATTATAGAAGATAAATTATGATTTATTAACTTTTCTTATATAAAATATACAAATGCTCTATCACAAATAGAAAGTTTTTGATGAAATTATGAAGCCGAGAATAAACAAACTTGAGCTTTATGAAAATATCAATTTATGCCAAATACCCTGACAGATTATAAAGAAGTTATCTGTCCAAAGCAAACAGACTGCAATATAAATGAAGTATTTCTTAATAATCCTATAATTCAAGAAAAAGTAATGGCAAAATATACATTATATCATCTAAATTATTTGATTAAGAATAAAACTAAACTAGGAATAAATAATATAAATGATTTAATATGATTGTTATGAAAAGCTCATTTTACAGGAATTTGAAATTTACAAAAAAATTATTCTGATGGAAATATGTCAGCAAATACATATGCAAGCAATACGATTTCAAGCTATAATAATGTTGCTTAAATTTAATAAATAATACTATATTATGAACTGAAAAACAAAAATTACCCTTATAATTTGATGAATTATAACCTTCATATGATGATGGGTAATTTTTGTAATGAGCTTGCTTGGAAATACTACTCCTGCACAAAGTGATATCTTATGACAAAAGGCACAAAATATTAAACAAACTAAAACAAATTGAAATAATCAAAAAACTTGAAACATACAAACTTGAACTAAAAGAAATATTCAAAAAGATATAAACACACAGACTTGAAGCAACTACCAAACAACTTGAAACACACAAAAAGTTGGAAAAACTAAAATAGGAATTTCAAAAGAAAAAAAATATTCATTAAATATATTATACCCCAGAAATTTGCTAAGTCAAAAAGCAGAAAAAATATTTAACCTAAGGCTAAAAAAAGTCAGTAATTGAAGTATAACATACAAATGATACGATAATCTTAAAGAATATTACAAAGATTTAGTAGTTAAATTAACAACAAAAAATAAAAACTTTGATTTAGCAATTGTTCCATCTGAATGGTATAAAAATATAGCCAGCATATCAAATATTTCATTTAAGATACCAGATTTAAGTTTTCAATTAGATAGTCTATTTGATATAAATTTTTCAAAATATCTCAAAAATAACAATATAAAAGCTATACCGTTTGGAATAGATCCGATAATATGATATTGATATACTGAAAATTGAAATATTGATAAAATTCAAAGTTTTGATAGCTGGAAAAATATAGTGATAAATAATCCAGATAGATTACAATCAAATTGAAAAATCAAAACCATGCCTGTATTCTTATGATATGATAGATTTTATCTAAATTTGCTTAAGAAAAATAATAAATCCTTATTTCCTATATTCAATGACATATTTAAATATTATGTCTTCAAAAAATGAAAAGTATGATTAAGAACTATAAAATCTTTTTGAAATTGACCTATCTATAAAAGTTTTAATTCAATTTTATATAAAAGACTATCTATAGAGTATAGAAATATAAAATTCTGTAAAAATAATATAGATTTTTGTTTATTAGCAGACCAAAAATCAAACTTAGTTTATAATTTCTTAGATAAGAATAATTTTTGGAAAAAAAATTGATTAGATATTTACAAAAATTTTAAAATAAAATACACAAACATTACAAGAACTACTCTACCATTAGCTCATTTAACAGATGAATACCCTGCAAGATGATGGATTATCATAATAAATCCAAATAGTAAAAATATGAGATATATTTGAAAATTTTTACAATCTTTCATAAAGTTATGACAAGCCCATAAATTACCGTTCTACAAAACTATACTATCTCCTTTTGTATGATCAAAAATAACAAACAAAAAATTAAATTTTTTAAATCAATACATATGAAGATTTACATTTCTAGAAAATTTTTGAATAAACTATGAAAACAATTTAACTCCAAATATGATTAATTATTTAAATTGAGATATAAGTCTTGATGCTTTGTTAAAATAGTTTTTATCTTAATCCTAAAGTTTCTGTATAATCTATCAAGTTTGACAAATCTGTATTTGTTATTTTTCAGCTATCTATAAGCTTTTTAAGTTTAAATCTATCAACCTCCAAAGTTTCATTCAAAATTCACATTTGTTGTAATTTATTTTTTAATTTTTCTTTATCCAAAATTTTTATTCATTTATAACTTACTACAGATAAATTATTTTCATTTCAATAAATCTTTTTAAATTTATTTTTTTTAGCAAATTTGATTAACATTTCTTTATTTTGATTTAAAGTTTTTTCTATATCTTTTTTTTGTTTATTTAATTGAACATACTCATCTAT
>WFMP01000250.1 GCA_015489035.1 Candidatus Altimarinota bacterium | reverse complement strand
TATCACACAGGTCAAAAGGGCAATGTTTATAACATTGGCGGAAGAAATGAGAGAACAAATCTTCAGATAGTTAATGCCATTACATCCATCTTGGATGAAAAAATACCACGACAAGGTAACAAAAGCTATAAAGAACTGATAACTTTTGTTGACGACCGTGCAGGACATGACAGACGCTATGCAATAGATGCCACAAAACTGGAAAACGAACTAGGCTGGGAAGCTGATGAAGATTTTGAGAGCGGGATAATAAAGACTGTTGATTGGTATTTGAAAAAATACAATGAAAAATAAAATTAAACCCTTGATAGATTTTCAGTTTAAAGTGAATTTGATATTTTTAAAATTAAAGATACTGTAAAAAAATGAAAAAGATATAAATGGTAATAAAAAAAATATTTTCAAATTCTGGAATATATGTAATTAGTGTAATATTTAATAAAGGATTAAATTTTGCCTTATTACCTGTATTAACAGCCTACTTAAGTAAAAAAGATTATGGTACTTTATCACTTCTTATGGCCATTACAACTATAGCATCCGTGTATGTAGGGATGTTTCCTTCCTCTTTTGTTATTAATAAGTATTATTCTTATGGGAAAGAAAAGATAGCTGAATATATTGGAAATCTATTTATATTAGTTAGCATTACCTATTTAGTTATTCTTTTTGTATTGTTACTTTTTCAGAATATTTTATTACCTGCAAATTTAGACCATAAAGCCTTTTTATTATTTTTAGTTTCTTTGTATGCCTTATTTTCAATGAGTTTTACTTTTATAGATACAATTTTGCAAATAGAAAAAAATGCCATAAAATTTTCTTTATTGCAAACCTTTCAATCAGTAAGTTCTGTTTCTTTAGCTCTTTTACTAATAATAGAATTTTCAGCAGGATGGAAAGGAAAATTTTATGCTGAATTAGCTGTGTTGAGTTTAGTTTTCATATATACTATATGGTATATAATCAAGCATAATTATTATAAAGCCTCTTTTAACATTTCATATCTTAAAGAATTATGGTTTTTTCTCTTTCCTTTGACTTTTAATGTTGTAGGATTATTTCTTATGGGAAGTATAGATAGGATTTTTATTGGTCATTTTTTAGGTCTTAAAGATGTTGGTATTTATGCTATAGCTATTGCAATGGCAATGGTTATAAATATTGTATATGATTCAATCATGAAAGCAATAAGACCTTTTTTATATGAATTGTTTGCTTTACAAACACAAGAAAGTAAAATTCGGGCAATGAAATTAACATATATATATCTTTTAGGATGTATTGTAATATTTATTTCTTATATATTACTTTTACCTTATGTATTTCATATAATGATAAATGAAAAGTTTAACGCCGCATTGACATATATACCATATCTTGCTCTTTCTTTTACTTTTGAAGGTATAAGGAAAATATTTTCTGCATATTTGACCTATTATAATCATGTGAAAATAATTGCTTTATCAACTGTTATTGCAGCTATATTGAATATAGTATTAAATTATTTTTTTATTCAAACATATGGAATAATGGGAGCAGTGATTAGTAGTTTGATATGTTTTGGATTGTTAACAATATTTAATATAGTCTATGTTAGTAATAAAATAAAAATACCTTTTTTATTAAAACAAAGAATAGGATAAACTAATGAAAAAAATACTCTATATTCTCCCGGAAATTCCTTATAAAGGAATTGATCATGCTGGAGGTCAATTTTTATATGAATATTTGAAAAAGATATCTCTTGCTCATTTTATTACAATATTAGCACCAGGGGATAAAATAAACAAAGATAAACTAAAGATTGCTTCTAAAGATTTTAAAATAATTTTAACAGAATCTTTGCAAATAACATTAAAAAATCAATTTAACCGAATAAAAAACGTATATTATGAACCAATTTCTCATTCTTATGAAAAATTATTTATAAAAAAAATTAAGGAATTAAATTTATTAGAAGTCACTGATATAGTAGAAATTCATTACTCACAACTTATGAGATTAATACCTATGATAAAAAAACAAAAAGAAAAATTACCAATTTTTTTTTATTCCCATGACATTTATTATCAAAGTATAGAGCGTATATTAAAT
>WFMP01000249.1 GCA_015489035.1 Candidatus Altimarinota bacterium | reverse complement strand
GATTCCTGTTCTTTTGTAGGATATAATCTATATTTATAATTTAAAATCATTTTGTAATTCTATACAAATTTTTTGAATTTGTCAAGCCTTATATCCCCGCCCTCAAGGGCGAGGTCTTACGGCTTTTTTGATAAAAATAAAATAATTAATGAATTAAAAATTATGGAAGAAAATTCTTCTAAACTTTTTTCGATATTAGAAAAAAATTCTTAACCTTTTCTCATATAAGGGTTAAGTCTTTACGATAAGAAACCTCGCCTAAAGCAGGGTTGTTCATAGAGAATACACATTATTGTGATTTGAATTCAGCAATAGAATCAAAAATATTTTCAGGATTAAATCCAAATCTGAGAGCTTCTTCAATTCCTTTTTTTTCATTTATATTTGAATGAATATCAATAACTTTATTTACAACTCTAATAATTTTTGTAAAAAGATTCAAATCTAATATATTAGAAGTTTCAACAATATTATATTCTTTTATAGGTCTGTAAATTTCAGAAGGAAAGTTCCATTTTCTAAGAATTTTATAAGAAATTTCATGAGAAGTTGTTTCAAAAATATCATATTCAACTTCAGAAATTGATTTCCCCTCATTAATTAAATGTTTCATAATATCTAAATAACCTTCTTCTTCGGCAATATTATCAAGAACTACCTTACCTATATCTTCAATAAATAAAATTGAATCAATATATTTATTAAGTTCTCCAAAATTATGAAATTCTTTATTAAACCAAATTTTAAAAAATTTTCTTTTATTATGAATATAGTTTATAAATTCTTCTGAAGTTAAATTATATGCAGAAAAATCTGATTTAATTTGTGATTTTAAAATATTTAAATAAATTAAAGAACGTATTTTATTTAAACCAAATAAAGAAATAACTTTTTTAACCGAAGTTATTGTACTTCTTAATCCATAATATGGAGAATTAGCTTCTTTTAAAAGATCAACTTTCATGAAAGGATCTTCTTCAATAATATTTGCTAATTTTACAATATCTAATTCAGAAGAATCTAGTAAATTTTGTATTTTAAGAATAGAGCTCTTTAACGGAGGTAAATTATTTATTTCTTCTTGTAACTTATATTCCATTATATATCCTTATTTTCAGTTTTATTTAATTATCTCAACAAAGTCTCTAAAATTTTAATGAGAGAAGTAAAGAAATCCAAAAGGTCTTTAGCCTTTAGGTTGAATTTACTTAAGACAAATCAAATATCAAGAAGATTATATATAAATTTTTTGAATTTATTAAGCGCTATATCTCCACTGTGAAAAAAACTGCCCTAAAGGGTGAGGTCTTATAACTTTTTTGATAAAAGTAAAATTTCATATCATGTTAGAACAAATACTACTAAAGGAACTAATTCTAAAATTAAACACCCAAGAATGGGTGCTGTAAAGGCCTATATATTTAACACATTATTAGTATAAGGCCAAGAACTTGAGAACTAACGAAACTAATCAAACATATAACAATTAAATCTTGTTTTATGTTTTTGTTATTAAATGCTTCTTCTGAAGAAAGTGATTTGTTAATATCACAAACTCTTTCTTGATTTTGAATTATTAAATTTATCATGATAATCTCCTCTTTAAAATTTTAAATTATAAAGTTATAAGAATAATAAATAAAAAAAATCTTATATATATATAATTAGTATTTTTAGAAGAAATAACAAAACTAGATATTCATAATACAAAAGGTTTTACTCCTCGTTCTATGATTGAACAATATATCAAAACAAAACTAAAAATTAGAGGAATTAAAGCTCATTCAGGAATTTTACAAAATTCTGTTATGAATCTTGAATTTACTTTGAAAGAATTTTTCAAAAATAGAGACGAAAAAGGTTTTCCTAAATTCAAGAAATCCTCCTTATGGCAACAAAGTTTTGAATTCAAAAATCAAATCACCTCAAAATATTTTAAAATCATGAAAATGGAAATATCACCGAAAATTACCTTCCAGACCAAAAAAAATTATCGTAAAAAGAGAATCTGACGGTCGATATTTTGTTGTTTTTTCTATTGAGGTTTCTAATTTTGTTTGTGGAAAGTGTGGTCATAAAGATAATGCCGACTGCAATGCTGCAAAAAATATTCTAGATTACGAAATATGGCTTCCGGAACAGACAGCCATGTGGAACGCTCGTTCCATGAAATCTTTGTAATTAAGTCTTTCTTGGTT
>WFMP01000248.1 GCA_015489035.1 Candidatus Altimarinota bacterium | reverse complement strand
TATGTAACTTTTTTTTTAAGTTTTTTTATAAAAGCTAAAATTATTTTAACTTCTCATGAAATTTTGTGAAAAAATTGGTATGAGTTTAAGTGAAAAATAAAATGATTTTTTTATAAAAAAGTGGAAGACTTGATTTATAAAATGTGATTTAATTATGTTTTTGTTTCAAATCATGTAAAAAATGTTGCAAATATTTCTTATAATCTAAAGAATACTAGAACAATTTATAATTGAATTGATGAAATAAAATTAAAATGAAATATTACAAAAGGAGGGTTATGATTTAAAAATAATGATGTTGTTTGAATATTTGCTTGAAGACCATGACGAACAAAATGATTAGATTTTTTGTTAGATAATTTTCAAGATATACAAAAGTTAAATAAAAATTTTAAGTTATTGATACTAGTTCTTGAAAAGAATAATACAAAAAAAATAAATAATATTTTTAAAAAGACAAAAAATATAGATTGAATAAAAATATTATTTGAAATAAATCATGATGAAGTTTTTGATTATATGAATATTGCAGATATTTGAATTGTTCCATCAAGAAGTGAATGATTTGGATATACAGCATTAGAAATATCTTGTTTATGAAAAACTACGGTTTTATCAAATGTTTGATGAATACCAGAGGTTAATTTTTGAAATTGTAATTTTTTTAAAGTTTGAGATAAACAACAATTTTTACAGTGTTTTAAAGAAATTTTCGAATGAAAAAAAAATGATTATTGATATGATAAAAAATTAACAAAGAGTAAAATGGTAGAAGAATATAAAAAAATGTATTTTTAAATTGTATCTTTGATTTAAAATAGTAGAATTATGGTAATTTAATATTTATTTTTAAAGTATGAATATACAATATTTTATATTTGCTATTATAATAACTCTTATTTTGTTTCTTGTAGCAATGTGAATACAGAAAACTACTAAAATTTTTATTTGAAATTATATTGCAGGGTTTTCGGCGATGATTTCTTACCTTTTTTTAGATGTTACTACAAATTATATAGATTTGCATTATAAAACTTTAAAAATACAAAATCCTGATGCTTTATTATGATTTTTGACTACAAACAAAATTTGAATTATAATAGTTATATATTTTATATTTTTGATTTTGTTTTATAAAAGTAGATTATTTGAAATTCAGGTTCAGTGATTTTTAAAAAAGTTTTTTTGATATTTATTTTTACCATTTCTTACAGTTATAAATTTACTTTTTACTATGCTCTTACTTATAAATTGACCTACGGTTTTAACTTATGACGGTTATGTAAAAGCAGTAAATAATTTTCACATTACTAATTATCTTTTGCTTAACTTTTTTAATTTAATTCCCTTTATTATTATTTTTGTACCTATTTTTGTTCTTATTATATTTCTTGAAATTCATATTAAGTTGCCAGTTTTAAAGAAAAAGCCTAAAGAATGAAAAAAGGAAGAAGAAAATGTTGAACATACAGGAGATTAAATTATAGCTTGAGCTAAAGTTAAAATTAGCTATTATGAATAAACTTTTTAAAAATTAATATGGTTTTATTTTATGGAATTACAAAGACTTAATTATATTATTATAATTTGAATAATTTCTTTTTTTGTTACATTTATTTTATATCCATTTTTTATTAAACTTTTATATAAATTTAAAGCTGGTAAAACTTTAAGAGATGATGCAACTTCCGGATGAGAAGCAAAGATTTTTAATGAATTACATAAAAAGAAAGCTTGAACTCCAACTATGTGAGCAGCTTTGATATTGTTTGTAGTAGCTATTATTGTTTTGGCTAGTATAGTTTTAAATAAAATATGATATTTGAAATATTCCTTGTTCAATCAAAGAGAGACTTATATTTTGTTGTTTGCATTTTTTTCTATGTGAATTTTATGATTGATAGATGATTTTCTAAATATTAAATGAGTTGGTAAAGTTAAGGGACTTACTGCAAAGATGAAACTTATTTGGATGTTTTTATTTTCAGCATTTATAGCTTATTGGTTTTATTATAAATTGTGAGTGGATTATATTATCGTTTGGCATGATATGATACATATAGGACTATGGTATTTATTGTTTATGTTTGTTTTTACTGTTTTTATTGTAAATGCAGTTAATATTACTGATGGTCTTGATGGACTTGCTTGATGAATACTTGTTATGATTTTAGGAGCTTTGTGAGTAATGACTTTTTTTCAACATTGGTATATTGCAACTTGATTATTGTCATTGATTACCGCAAGTTTGGTAGCTTTCTTACGATACAATATAAACCCTGCAAAAGTTTTTATGTGAGATAGTTGAGCATTAGCTTTTGGATGATTGATAAGTTCTATTGTTTATTTGCTTGCCATAAAATTATGAATTTGGGTGATAATTATTCCCTTGTTTTTAATAATATTTATAGAGTTATTTAGTAGCTTTTTGCAAATATTTTGGAAAAAATTTTTTAAAAGAAAATTATTTACTATTGCACCTTTTCATCATAATTTAGAAAAGAAATGATATGCTGAATATACTATTGTTATGAAATTTTGGCTTATACAAGGTGTTTTGAGTCTTATTTCTATATTGATATTTTTTTATCAAATTTTACCATTAGTGAATAAATAATTATGGTATTTGAAATTTCTGAATTTAAAAAAAATAATAAAAAATTACGATTTATATTTTCTAGGAT
>WFMP01000247.1 GCA_015489035.1 Candidatus Altimarinota bacterium | reverse complement strand
GCTTAAATATCTAAATTATATTTAGTAAATATATGGTATAATCCATAAATACATTTTAGGATTTATTATGAATATTAGCTATTTCACAAGAAAACAAGAGTTAATCTTAGCAAAAATAGAAACAAAATTTATTAGAAAAGAGTACTTTGATATTCTAAACTCCAACGAAAGACTCATAGCACTCATAGGTGCGAGAGGTGTTGGTAAAACCACCTTACTCTTTCAATACATCAAAGCAAATAATGGGAAGTCTCTTTATATGACTGGAGATGATATAGAGTTTACAAACTCCAGTATCTATACACTAACAGATGAGTTTTATGCACTCGGCGGCAGGGTAATTGTTATAGATGAAGTTCATAAATATAAAAACTGGGTCCAAGAGATAAAAAACATCTACGACAGTTTTGTGGATCTTACCATTAGGATCAGTGGTTCTTCTATGATTAATATTCTGTATGAAAAATATGATTTGAGTAGAAGGCTTGTTATACATACTCTTCCGGTACTGAGTTTCAAAGAGTATTACGAGATTCAAAAAGGGATCACACTTACGTCATACACGTTCCAAGAGATTCTTACTAATAGCAGTGAAATATCAAAGGAGCTTGTTTTTAAGTATGAAGATCTTTATGCAGAGTTTAAAAACTATCTACAATATGGTGCATATCCATTTTATTTAGAAGGGATTAAAAGCTTCAATAGTAAGCTCTTCAATGCTCTTGATAAGATTATTCATGAAGATATTCCCTCTTTAAATAAAATTGACTACTCTCATATATCAATTTTTGAAAAACTTATCTTCTTTGTTGTGTCTGCAAATAAACCATTTAGTGTAAATGTTGCAGCACTTGCAAGAGAGTTTGGCGTGAGTGAACCAACACTCTATACTTACCTTAGTATATTAGATAAAACGGCTATATTTAAATCTATGCGAAAATCCTCTAATAAAGTATCGAAAAAACCTCAGAAAATTCTTTTTGCAAATAGCAATATCCTTTATGCCTATGCCGATAAAATTAATTTAGAACTTGACATTGGGACTATCAGAGAGACTTTTTTTGTGAATTGCTTTGAAAATATCTTTTATAGTGATATTGGAGATTTTAAAGTAGATAAGTATATTTTTGAAGTAGGTGGAAAAAATAAAACTTTCTCACAAATAAAAGATAAAAAGAATAGTTTTTTAGCTATAGATATTGATTTTTCATCAAATAACAATAAGATACCTCTATGGTTATTTTCATTCATAAAATAGTTTTAATAGACTAAATAGCATAGAAAGCAAAACTTAACAATTTTATTACTTTAAATATAAAATTATTCAATATATCTAATCTAAATAATTGGCGTTTTTCCATAATATTTATAAATTCACTTTTTGAATGTCAATATATTGCGACACAATGTTATATTATGTAATACTATTTAGGCTGATAATACCCTAAAGTCACCTCCGCTTTAAGTTTAAACTAACTGCAAATAGTGGTTGTGTTTTAACAGTTATCTAATTTAATGAATATTTTTTAAATTTTAAACATAAATAAGTAGATATTTTTAAATTATTGAAATATTCTAAAATCTATTTCTTGAAATATGAATGCAAATATGCTATCATACAGTATGAAAGTAGTAATAGATACAAGTGTATGGATATCTGCACTTATAAAAAAAGAGTCTGGAGCTAGAGAATTGCTAAGGCTTGTTTTTCAAGATAAAATCGCACCACAGATGAGTGAAGCACTCTTTAGAGAGTACGAGTCTGTGATGAAAAGAAAGAAAATTCAAACTCTCACGATACTCTCTAAGGATGAACAATATGAGTTATTGAATGCTCTACTTTCAAAATGTCATTGGAATGATATATATTATACATGGAGACCAAACCTTAAAGATGAGGATGACAACTTCCTTGTAGAACTTGCAGTAGCAAGTGGCTCTAAGGCAATCATTACATACAATGTGAAAGATTTTACAAATGCAGAGCTTGTATTTGATCATACTATTACTACACCAGAAAATTTTATGAAGGAGTTACTATGAGTACTATTACACTTCGAATGCCTGATTCAAAGCATGAAAGACTAAAACAGTACGCAAAAGAACAAGGTGTGAGTTTAAACAAACTCTTTGATGAGTTCGCAACAGTCGCACTTGCTCAGTTTGATGCAAAAACAAGATTTACCATGATGGCAGCTAAAGGTGATGCCAAACGAGGAATGGAACTTTTAGATAAATTGGATAAAAATATAAAATAATTTAAATGAGATAATTTGCATCTTTTTGAAGTTTTATCTATAATATTACATATATTCAAATAAAAGGCGTAAAATATGGAAGAAAGTAAACCAATTGGTAAAAGAGTATATCTAGAGCAGAAAAATATCAAAAGAATAAAAATAATGTCAACTCTTCTTGAAAATGATGTAAAAGGTCTTAATGAGAAGAAAAAGCTCGATTATATTATCAATAAAGCAGTAGAGTCATATTATTGCTCAAATGAGATTAAAAAACTACTTGAGCTATAATACTTATCTATTAATTAAAAAATAAACATTTTTTTATTTTATTGTCAAATTATTATTCATATAGTAAAAATAATCAATTTGTTATTTTAAATAATTAATAATTGAATTTAACTTTATTAATTAAACTTAACTTAAGAAATAATTTAGCATAATTTACCTTATTTTACATAAAAT
>WFMP01000246.1 GCA_015489035.1 Candidatus Altimarinota bacterium | reverse complement strand
TTACACCCTTATCCGTTCTTAATCTAAGAAATATCTGTTCTTCAAGAAACTCTTGTTCTGTTAGTTTTTTGTGTTCTTTATATCTAAAATCTCATTTTATATAATCTTGTATTCAATATGAATTTGTGTATCTTACTTTATCTCAATTATGCAAAGTATAAAAACCACTTGCAGAGCTTCATAGTCAAATATATTCTTTCATTTCCCAATATACCTGATTATGTTTAGATTCCTTTCATTTTTTAGCAAAATTTGAAATTTCATATCTATCATATCCATATTTTTTTACAATATCTGTATATTTCTCGAAATTGTCCAATATTTTGTCTTCATTTGTTTGATATTCACTACCCCAAATACTTCAAGGAAATAGTTCCAAAGTATAAATAGACAGACTATCTATCTTATTTTCATATTTATTTAAAAACTTATCGAAGCTACTAAAATTCTGCTCTATTCCAAAAGATATAAAATCTAAATTTAGACGAAAATTTTTATTATTTTTTATATTTTCCATCAAGTTTTCTATAAATTCAAAATTATAATTTCTTCAAGATTTTGCTAAAATTTTATTTTCCAAAGATTGAATTCAAATACTAAACCTAAAATTATCTACAATATTTGGTAAAGTATTGATAAATTCTAAAGTCTGTTTCAATGGATTTGGATTTAATTCAAAAGAAACTTCCTTACATTTACTTAAATCAAAATGTTTTTTTATAAAATTTAACAAATTCACTACCCTGTCTATCCCTAGCTCCGACGGTGTTCATCATCAAAAGTAAATACTATAGATTTCATTGTTTTTTATTTCTTCTTTCCTCATTAAAAGCTCTTTTTTTATGCTTTCAAGATATTTGTCTTTTATAATAGAAAAATCCTTATTTTCTGTAGGAATTATATAAAAACTACAATAATTACATTTTTTGGTGCAAAATGGAATATGAAAATACAAACTATACATCTAATATATTGTTTAAAAAACTAATTCTATGAATTTCACTTGCTCAATATTTTTGAATAAGTTCTCTATGTAATTTTGTCCCATATCATTTATGTTTTTCAAGATTATATTTGGGATACTTTTGTGCAATTTTTTTCATATAATAATCTCTAACTACCTTTGCAACTATACTTGCAGCTCAAATATAAGGAATTTTACCATCTCATTTAATCACAGTAATTATCTTAAATCAAAAATCATCAGACAAATGAAAATCACTATTCCCATCAAACAAAATTCAATGTAATTTTTCAATTCAACTTAAAGTAGAAATAATCTTTTTAAAATCATATTTATCAATATTTTCTATATCATCAAAAATAGGTAAAATTAAGGAATTAAGTTTTTCAATATTTAGCAATTTATCTCAAGAATTTCAAATATTTTTCTTCTGATAATCTATAAATTTTTTAATTAAAACTATAATTCATCTTTTTACAGCAATATTTATAGATTTAACTATTCCAAGATTATCTATTTCAGTATTCGTTGCAAATCCAAAAGAATGGAGCATTTTATCATTTTTTTCTAATTCTTCTATGTATTCAAATATTTGTTCTCTCTTTTTTTCTGAAAGTTTTTTACTATCATTAAATACTGATGTATCGAAGCTACATAACGGAAGAGTCAAACCAATCACAACTGGTCAAGCTAATGGACCTCTTCAAGCTTCGTCATAATAAATTTTTAGTTTCATATTAAATTTTACTATGTAAATCTTTTTTGTCTTGTATTTTTCTGTATCTATTTGAAAATCTATGTGCTTCATCTCTAAGTTTTACAAACAATTTATCTTCAAAACTATTATAATCCAAAGGAATTTCTTTTTCAAAAGTGTAAAATATCTCATTTTTTCAGGCTATTTTTCATCATCTTTTTCTAGCACTTCATTTTCATAAACCTATAAAATCTATTTTTTCTACTATATCATTTGGTAAGTCATTTACAATATTTAATTGTCATTTTCCACCATCCAAAATTACTAAATCTACGGTATTAGTTGAAAAATATTTATTTAAACAATATTTCAAACTTTCATAATCATCTCATCATAATTCTTTTGGAATTTTAAATTGTCTGTATTCTTTCTTTTTTAAAATTCATCAAAGCATAGCAGACATACCACCAGACGGATTTTTTCAAGATGTATGTGAAATATCTAAACATACTATTTTGTAAGGAAAGTTTTTTAAATTAAATTTATTTTGAATATTTTTTAAAACTTCATTTAAATTTTTATCATCTTGAAAAACATGATTTACAATATAATTATCTAAATTTATTTCTAAAAAGTCTCATATTTCATTAATTATTGATTTTTTCATAAGTGTTTTTATATTAATTTAATTATATTTAAATATAAGAAATATATTCTAAAAATCCATAAAAAAATAAGAGAATAACTCTCTTACTTTAGATATTTAATAATTTTAGATTTAATTTATATTTGGAGTCGAGGAGATTCGAACTCCTGACCCCCTGCGTGCAAGGCAGGTGCTCTAGCCAGCTGAGCTACGACCCCATAAATTACCTAGGGAGGGAATCGAACCCTCACGGCCGTAAGGCCATCAGATTTTGAGTCTGACATGTCTACCAATTTCATCACCTAGGCATATTTAAGTAAGAAATAATATAATTATTAGTTTGTAAAAATCAATTGATTTTAAAACTTTTTTTTATAAACTATTTCTGTATATTTATTTAATTTATTATAAAAAATATAAAATGGCTGATTTGAATAAAGTAATGTTAATTTGAAGAATAACTACTGATTTAGAAGTTAAAAAAATCTGAGATAGTTGAAATTCTGTATTAAACTTTTCATTGGTAACAAATAGAAATTATAAAAATAAAACTGGTGAAAAAATAGAAGAGGCTGAATTTCATAGATGTGTTGTATTTTGACCATTAGCTGATATGATGGGACAATATTTATGAAAATGAAGAAAAATATTTGTAGAATGAAGATTAAGAACAAGACAATGGGAAGATCAATCTTGAAATAAAAGATTTACTACAGAAATATTTGTATCTGATATGAATTTTTGTGATTCAAAACCATCTTGAACAAGCAATACAAATAATTCAGCACCTAAAAAAGAGGAAAATACAGAAGATGATGATATTCCATTTTAATTAAAAAATTAATTATATAAATGAGTAAAACTTTAGAGATAAAAGAACCTGAAAGTAAATTTAAAAAATTTTTAATAGATATTGTAGATATAATTGCATTCTTAGTGTTTATTATTTGAATATTCCTTACAATAAAGTTATTTGTAATTGCTCCAGTAGTTGTAAAATGACATAGTATGGAACCAAATTTCCATCCTGGAGAGTATTTATTTGTAGATAAATTTTTCCGGAAATTAACATGATGAATTAAAAGATGAAATGTAGTTGTTGTAATGCCAGAACAAGCTAATATTTCATATCTTAAAAGAGTTATTTGATTACCAGGAGAAACTATAGAATTAAAGTCTTGAACTGTATTTTTATGTAAAACACCTAAAAGTTGGAAACAATATAAATGAACTGATGTAAGACCTAATGTTTCTTATAAAGATTGAAAATTGATTTGTGAACAAATAAAGGAACCATACATAAAATGAAAAACTGTGAATATTATTTGATATCCTCAAAAAATAGTTACCACTGCGAAATGTGGTCTTAGTAAATTTGTATTATGAACTTGACAATATTTAGTGTTCGGTGATGATAGAATGTATAGTACTGACTCTAGATGTTGTTTTAGATGATTCTGTACTGGAAAACATGATATTTATTATATCACAAAAAATGAAATTTTAGGTAGAGTATGGTGATTTACGCTTTAATCATAAGATACAATG
Source organism: Candidatus Altimarinota bacterium (assembly GCA_015489035.1). GTDB lineage: Bacteria > Patescibacteriota > Gracilibacteria > Absconditabacterales > Absconditicoccaceae > S009-33. The sequence goes on along the minus strand of WFMP01000246.1, from coordinate 1,167 downwards.
AAAAAAATATTGTTAATTTGTTTTATTTGCTTTCTACCTTTTTTTTCTTTAACAAGTATCTTTGCAGATAATAATGATTGGACTATAATACCAAAAGGAAGTGGAAATAAGGCAGGAACAATTTCTAAGAAAATATGAAATAAAGCATGACAAGTATGGAAAACATATAAGAAAGAATCTAAAAATATTTCTGTTTGAAATGCTTTTGCTTCTGGTGTATTTAGTTGGGATACTGTATTTAAATTTCTAAAGCATATTGCAAAAGTACTATCTGAGATATGATTAGTTATTTGAGCAGCTATGATTATCTATGCTGGATATAAATATGCTTCTGGTGTATTTACATGAGATGCTAGTAAATGATGAAAAGATGCTATTAAATGAGCTATTTATGGCATATTGATAATCATATTTTCTTATGCTATCATGAAGATTTTGCTTGCAATGTTTTGGTAAAAAAAGTATAAGCTACAGTTGTCTGTAGTTTTTTATTTACAAATTATTAATTATAAACTATATGTTAAGAAAAAATATATCAACTATTCAAGATCTAGAAAATTCAGTAAAAGATTTATTAGAAAAATGACATAAAAAGTTTCTATTAAAATGAGATTTATGAGTTTGAAAAACGGAATTTACAAAACAATTAGCTAAACAAATTTGAATTAAAAATATATCATCCCCTACTTATACTTATATAAATATTTATGATGATAAAATGTTACATGGAGATTTTTACAGAATTGATACGAAAGAAGAATTTTTAAATTTAGGAATATCAGATGAAATACAGGAATATGAATATATAAGTATAGAATGGCCAAAATTTCAAGAGTTATATCAAGATGAAGACTTTTTAGAAATTGAAATTAAAAAAAACTCTCAAGATAAGAGAGAAATTATAATTAAATAAGTCTTCTAATAAAAAAAACTTTTTTAGAATAATTAAATTAAAAAAATCTTTACTTTTAAATATTGAATAGGTATTTTTTTCTATTATATAATATTTTTTAGATAATGTATATAATGGATCAACGAGTTGTATTTCATTAGATTTAAATCATTTATTATAAAAAAATTTTCTTACAAAATTTGAGTCTTTTAAATTAATAAACTTAGTAAATACTATATATTTATAGTCATTTTTTATAATAAACTTCTCTATTT
>WFMP01000245.1 GCA_015489035.1 Candidatus Altimarinota bacterium | reverse complement strand
GAAATATTGTTTCTGCAGAAGAAAAAAATATAGATATTGCTAATCAAAAATGAGTAATTGTGTGAATTTTGAATAAGTTTGATAAAATGGAATTGATAGTTCAGAAACTTACAGAAATATGAATAGATAAAATATATTTTACAGCTATGGAAAGGTCAGTTTTTAAACAAATCAAAGATAATAAGCTTGAAAGATTTTATAAAATTTCTCTTGAAGCTACAGAACAAAGTCGAAGTTGGAAAATGCCTGATATTCAAGTTTTTACAAAAATTACAGATATTGATTGAACAAAAGCTATTTTAAATTTTGATGGGGAATATTACAAAAATGTAGATTTTTCAGATATTGATTTTTTAGTAATAGGACCAGAATGAGGAGTTACAGAAAAAGATGAAAAACAAATCAAAGCTTCTAAAACAGTGAAATTGTGAGAAAAAGTCTTGAGAGCAGAGACAGCTGCTATAGTCTGAGGGTTTGTTTTAGTATGAGATTAATTTATTATAAAACTAAATCAATAAAAGACTAAACAAGCTAGTATAATTCATCAAAAAATATCTATCCAAAAATGTTTTTTAAGATATATTCTTGAATAAGCTATTAACAACCAAAATAAGAAAAATCATAAAGCTATATAATAGTTTGTAAAATATAAAGCAAACAAAAATAATAAAAATGTCCTTTCAGAATGTAAAGAAGGAAAACTACCAGCAAGTATTTTTTCTATCCAATTATTGTATTTCATAGGATTTGGCCTTTGCTTGAAAAAGAAAAATTTAATGAAAGATCCTATAATTTCTCATAAAATTAAACTTAAAATAAAAAGTAATCATACATAAATTTGTTCTATTGATAAGAAAGAAATATATTTATTAGTAAAAATAGAAAAATTGTGTAGTAAATCTATTTTTATAAAAACATTATTTGAATTTACAAAAAATAAAAAAATAAAAAAAGGGATAAATAAAAGCAATTCTCAAAAAAGAGTGACGTATTTCATATAATATATATATTTTATACTAAATCATTTTCTTTATCATTATCTATAATTTCTTCTAAAGTTTCAATGTCGGAATAATGTCTTTTACCTAGATTTGTAAGTTGAACTGTTTCATGTCATTTACCAGCTATTAAGATAATATCTCATTTTTTTGCTAATCAGTAAGCTAATTCTATTGCTAATTCTCTATCTGGCATAATCCAAAAATCATCTCATAATTTTCTTTTAACTCATTTTGCAACTTGATCTAAAATTTGTTGTCTTGGTTCTGAAGCAGGGTCATCATCTGTTAGTATCATTAAATCAGAAAATTGGTCTACTATAGCTCACATTTTAGGTCTTTTTTCTTGGTCTCTTACTCAAGGTGCTCAAAATACTACAATAATTTTTCCTTCTTTGATATTATTTAAAAAATCTAATACAGCTCTCAAAGCTGCAGGCGTATGTGCATAATCTACAAAATAATGAACTCATCTTTTATCTAAATAATGGTTCATTCTACCATTTACTTGTTTGAAATTTTCTATAGATTTAATAATTTTTTCAAAAGGAATTTTAAGTCAATATCAAACAGATATAGCTGCCAAAGCATTATAAACATTAAATCTTCATAATAAATTTAGTTTGATTTTAAATTCTTGAGATAAATATTGTAAAGTAAATTCTGTATGATCTATATATTGTTTTATGTCGTTTGCTCTAATTTCTCAACTTGTATTAATTCCAAAACTTATATTTTTTTGAAAAGCCATTTCTTCTTCCCATGATTTACCTATATTATCATCTTTATTTATTACAGCAAGTCCAAGTCAAGATTGATTTCTTAAAACCCATTGAAATAACTCTTTTTTTGTATTTGCATAGTCTAGCAATGTTTTGTGATAATCAAGATGTTCTTCAGAAATATTTGTTAAAACAGCTCCATCATATTCAACATTTGCAACCCTTTTTTGAGAAATTCCATGAGAAGAAACTTCTAAAATACAGTATTTACATCATTTTTCTACTGCAGTTTTTAAAAATTCTTGAGTTTGCCAAGCAGAAACATTTGTCATTTTGTATCTATTTGCATGTTCTTCATCTCAAAATTTGTTATTTACAGTTGTAAATAGTGCAGTCTTTCAAAGATTATCATTTAAAATTTTATGAAGAAGGTTACAAGTTGTGCTTTTTCCATCAGTTCAAGTAACTCAAATTACTATCATATCTTTTGATGGATTTCAAAAATATAATTTTGCAAATTCACTTTCCGAAGATTTATAAATTTTGTAAGGAATACTTCATCTTAATATATTTTTAAGCTTTCAAAACATTGTTATTTTTTATAAGTTATAAATTTAATAATTTCTTAAAATTTGGTGATTTTTTCTCTATTACTTTATCCCAAAATAAGATTCAGTCAAGGTGATCTATTTCATGTTGTAAAATTGCGGCATTTAATCAATTAGCATTCATTTCATGTTTTTTACCATTTACATCTAAATATTCGATTTTGACTTTAAAATGTCTTTTTACATCTCATTCCATACCTGGTAAAGATAGACAACCTTCTTCTTGAACAAAAGTTTTGGGTGATTTATTTATAATTTTTGGGTTTATCAAAATATTTGATGAAATTACTTTATCTTCTTTTTTATTTAATTGGCATACAGCTATTACTCTTTTATTAACTCAAATTTGAGGAGCAGCAAGTCATATTCCATCATATAATTCCATTCATCTATGCAATATTTCTGTAAATTCTTTTATTTCATCTGTAATATTTGAAATATCTTCAGATTTTTTTCTTAATATAGGATTGTTAAGTCCTGTTTGAATAGGATATTTTTCTTTTAATATTTTTTCAATATCTTTCATATTCTATTTTTATAATTTAAATTTTTTAATTGATTGTTATTCCGTGTTTGATACTAAATTTATTATCTTTCTTTTCCAAATAATTTTAGTGCTTTTGCTCAAGTTATTTCTATATTAACTATTTCTCATATTTTATTGTCATCAAATTGTTCTAATTCAATATTTTTAAAATTATCTGTATAACCAAAATATTTTCAATCTTTTTTTCAAGTTATCATAGCTTGTCTTATTTTTCCAATTTCTTTTTCATTATTTTCCAAACTTATTTCAGCAAGTAGATTGTTTAAAATCTCCCATCTTTTGTGTTTTTCTTCTTTTGAAACATCATCTTCTAAATTTTTATAAGCTTTTGTATTTGGTCTTGGACTATAAATTCAAGTATAAATCATATCAAATTTACTATAATTTACCAAATTTACACTTTCTTGAAATTCTTCTTCTGTTTCTTGAGAAAATCAAACAATAATATCTGTAGTTATGCTAATTTCTCTTTTTAGATTTTTTATTTTATCTATAAATTCTTTAAATTGTTCTACAGTATATCATCTATGCATAAGTTTTAAAACCTTATCTGATCCAGACTGAACAGGAATATGAATATGAGGACAAAGTCTTTCTTCCTTTTCATGAAGTTCAAAAATTTTATCATTGTAATAAGTAGGGTAAGGACTTGTGTATCTAAGCCATTTTACATTTGGATTTTTCAAAACTTCTACAAGTATTTCGTAGAACTTTGGATGTTTATTTACAATTTGACCAAGTAAAACTATTTCTTGTTTTCATTGATCTGTCCAGTATTTTACTTCATCAACTATATCTTGTATTTC
>WFMP01000244.1 GCA_015489035.1 Candidatus Altimarinota bacterium | reverse complement strand
ATCTTGGATTGTGCAATATTGTTAGCATTTTATTTTAAATTTAAATTTTTTAAATAATTTTCTAATTCTTTGTTAATTTCAGGATTTTTTAATCCATAATGAATATTTGCTTTTAAATATCAAATTAAACTTCAAGTATCAAATCTTTCTCATTCAATATTTACTCAATAAATATCTTTTTCTTTTCTCATAAGTTCCAAGGCATCAGCAAGTCTGATTTCTCCATCTTTTCATCAACTAGCTTTTTCTAAATATTCAAAAATATCTCCTGTTAAAATATATTTTCAGATAACTCCATTTCTTGATTTAGTTTCTTCTGCTTGTGGTTTTTCCAAAAATTTATTTACAGTAAAAATATTATTTTTTTCTTTTGATTCAATAATTCAGTAAGAGGAAACCTCATTTTCATTTACTTTTACAGTAGCTATAACTGGAGAATTTTTCCTTTGAAAGGCTTGTAAAAGTTGTTCAGAAGCATTTTGTTGTCCATCTACAATATCATCTCAAAATAATACTAAAAATGGTTCATTTCAAATTAAATTTTTTGCTCTTAAAATAGCATCTCCATCACCTTTTGGGTAAGGTTGTCTGATATAAACAAAATTTGCTAAATTTGTTGTTTTTTTTACTTCTTCTAAATATTTGTCTTTTCATGCAGATATTAATTTATCTTCAAGTTCTATATTTGCATCAAAATGGTCTTCTATAGCTCTTTTGTTTCTTCATGTAATAATAATTATTTCTTCACAACCTATTTTGATAGCTTCTTCAACTAAAATTTGCATTACAGGTTTGTTTACAACAGGAAACATTTCTTTGGGTAATGCTTTGGTAGCTGGTAGAAATCTTGTTCCAGAACCAGCAGCTGGAATGATACATTTTTTAATTTTTTGCATTAAATTTGTTATATAAAATTATAAATAGTTTATTTGTATTAAATTTAGAATATTTATCAACAAAAAAATCCCCTGAATACAGGAGATAAGAGTTTTAATTTTTTATTTTTGTTTTTGTAAGGAAGAGAGCATAACTAGAACAGTTGATATAAAACAACTTATGTTATGTATCAAGTCAGTTTATATAAACTGTTCTAGAAACACCCTCGATATAGATAGCTTACAATTGGTGATGTAGGTCCATCGAGTAGTTGGAAGTCCAAATATTGGGTGTAGTCCCAAATACTTAGATCTTCAATTAACTGAATATATAATACATAAAATTGTAAAAATAACAAACCAGGAAAGAATAAATATAAAAAATATTGTAAACATACTTGACAGATAACAAATAACTTACAAATATAGTTGTTTTTGATAGTAAAAAGTTATCAAAGAAAGATTTTTTTTATTTTCACATAAGCTTAACAAAATTTTAACAAAAGAAAATTATTATACAATCAGTTTTATCTCTTAACATAAAAAAAATGAAAAAAATAGTGTTATGAATTATTTTATTTATATTTACTATGTCGTGAGTATTTGCATTTAATGCAGACTTATCAGTAAATAGTAATACCGCAAATATAAATAATCCTATTCAATTAACATTGAAATTAACTATTGATCAAAATGGTCCAGTAAAAATTAAAAAAATTAATTGATTAGAAAATTTTAGTGTGGTTTGACAAAGACAGTTTCAAAGTTCATCTTCTCAAGTTACTGTAATTAATGGACAAACAAAATCAGTAAATACTACTATTTATAATGTAGTTTTATCTTTGTCTGCTAAGAAAGCTTGAGATTATACTGTTTGACCTGCAATATTGGAGATTTGAAATAAGGAGTATAAAACTAATACTGTAAATGTAAAAATATCTTGAGCAAAAATTATGTTAAATAATACTCAAAATTATCAACCTCAACAAAATACTCAAACTCAGCAAGTTCATAATCCAGTTTGATGAGTTAGAACAATTCAACAAAATACTCCACAGCCTAAAATTCAAGATTTTGAAAAGGAAGTAAAAAAAATAAAGCCTCAGAATAATACAAAGATATACTTGTTTATAGCATTGTTGATAATTATTTGAATAGTTATAGTTGTATATCTTTCTCAAAATAAATGAAAATGGAAAATAGGTGGTATTGATGAGAATGAAGAATCTGAAGAAATAGATGAAGTAGAAATGGATTATGATAAAAAGGAATTGAATTCTAGGAATAATATAGATTTTGAGAAACAAGTTATAGATTACCCAAGTTTAGATGATGATAGTTTTGAAAGTAAGCTGGATAATGTATTTAGAGAAAAATTACAACAAAACTTTAATATTTCAAATATAAAAACAAAAACTTATGATGAGATATTACAAGAAACAGGAAATAATGAGAAAATAAAAGAAATTATAAATTGATTGAAGCTACTTAAATATTCTAACTTGGTGACAGATAGAGAGAAGCTACTTGAGTTGGTAAAAGAAATATAATTAATATTTTATAAATTAAATTGATATAAAAATGACACAAAATGAAAAATTATTAGAACAAATTAAATTAGCTGGTGAGAAAATAGAAAATGTAAAAAAGGAGGTTCATAAAAAAATAGTTGGACAAGAAGATTTGATAGATAGTATTTTGATATGATTATTTTGAAAAGGACATATTTTGATAGAGTGAGTTCCTGGTTTAGCAAAAACTATGACAGTTGATACTATTTCAAAAGTTGTAGACTTAAAATTTAATAGAGTGCAATTTACTCCTGATTTATTGCCTTCTGATTTGATATGAACAGAAATTTATAATCCTAAAACTTGAGAATTTAGCATAAAATATGGTCCAATATTTACAAATATTGTTTTAGCTGATGAAATAAATAGAGCTCCAAGTAAGGTTCAATCAGCACTTTTAGAAGCTATGGCTGAAAAACAAATTACTATAGGAAATGAAACCTTTAAATTAGAAGAACCTTTTATTGTGTTAGCAACTCAAAATCCTGTAGAACAAGCTGGGACTTATAAATTACCTGAGGCACAGTTAGATAGATTTATGATGAAAGTAGATGTAGATTATGCTGATAAAGAAATAGAAAAAGATATTTATAAAAAATTAAATACTGATTTTTATAAAGTAAAAATAAATCAAATACTTACAAAACAAGATGTTTTAGATATTCAAATATTATTGGAAGAAATATATGTTTCAGACAATATTTATGACTATGTATCTTCTATTATTGATGCAACTAGAAATTTTAAAAAATATGATCTAGACAACTTAGACAAGTATGTCCAATACTGAATAAGTCCAAGATGATGAATAAATTTAATACAATGAGCAAAAGTAGTTGCACTTACAAATGGTAGAAACTTTGTAATTCCTGAAGATGTGAAACAAATAGCAGGAAAAGTATTAGCTCATAGATTGGTATTATCTTACGAAGCTGTAGCTGATAGTATTAGTGCCAAGGATATTATAAATGAAATATTGAAAAATATAGAAATAGCATAAATTATTATAAATAGAAATTTATTTCAAAATAAAAAAAGATGAAGAAAAATATTTTAATATTTCTAATGATGTGAATTTGATTCTTGTGAAATATATCATTTGCAGATAAAGTAGATGATGTTCATATGGATGATTGTGCTGTAATCAAATCTGTTACTAATTGAAGAATAACTGATGAAACAGATATAAAAACAGCATATAAAAATGGGAAAGTACTTATAAACTATTATCAACATCATTTATCTTTTATAAAACGACTTGATTTACAATATCCTTATTTAAAAAAAGATATATTAAAATATCATAAACTTTTTAATGAATGATTATTAGAATTAAAAGAAAAATGAAATATATCTCTGAAATTAATTAAAAAAATAAAGAAAAAAAGAAAAAATTTAGAATTTAAGATAGGACAATATGAATAAAAGAGCTAAATTATTAGACTTTAAGTTAAAAAGGAATTTATGATCTGATATTTTTTGAGCTTATAAAAGTTTATTTCATGGAACTTGAATAGAATTTGTGGAACATAGGGAATATTTGCCTGGAGATATGATAAAGACTATAGATTGGAAGGTGTCTGCAAGGACTTGAAAATTACAGGTTAAAAAATATGAAGAGGAAAGAAATATAAAAATTTTATTTATTATAGATTTGAATGAAACTTATTTGCAATTTAAAGACAAAAAAGAAATTCTTGAAGAAGTATTTTATACATTAGCTCTTTCTTGATTGAATAATAATGATAATATTTCAATTGTTTTAAATGTTAAATGAAAAAATAATAAATCTATTGTTTTACCATATTCTTATGAAATTTGAAATATATTTAGAACTATAGATATTTTGGAAAATTATAATAAAAATCAGGAAACCTTAAATTTTGAAGAAGTAATAAAACAAGTTGTTTCAAATCAACAGATAAATAATAATTTAGTATTTGTTTTGACTGATAATGATAAATTAGAAGATAGTAAAGATTGGAGATTGTTATGACTTAAAAATGAAGTAATTTATATAAATATTTATGATTATTTTGAAAATAATTTAGTAAAAGAGAATACTAATATTAATTTAACAAATGGAGGAAAATTTATGGATATCTCATTGTTAAATAAAGATAAAATTGAAAAATACCAAAAATTAAGACAATTAAAATTAGAACAACTAAAACAAGAATTACTTAAAAATAATATCTGATATCTTTATCTGGACAATAGTCTGGATGTTTATAAATGATTGTATAAATTTTTTTTAAGTTATGATAAATAATAATCCCCGCAGATGAAGAATAATTTATTACTTAAAAACAAAAATGACTGATATTTATGATATTAAATGACTATTACTATGAGATTATATGAATTTAACTTTTTCCTTAATCTTTATAGTAATATTTATTATTTCATATTTTCTATTATTTTATAGAAAAAAAGAAACTAAAGTAGAACAAAAAATTATTGTAGAACCAATAAAACATAAAGAAATTGATTATGATAAATTAGTAAATGAATTAGAAAACAATATTTTAAATTACAATGAAGAAGTATTTTATCATAAAATTGATAAAATTTTAAGGTTATACATTTTTCAAAAGTGATATAAAAATATAGAAAGTCTAACTTTAGAAGAATTGAATAAATTAAATTT
>WFMP01000243.1 GCA_015489035.1 Candidatus Altimarinota bacterium | reverse complement strand
TATGGAGATCTTAAAGATAATTCTCATAATGGTAAATTATTTTTTATAAATCCTGTATTTACAAAAGGATGCTCTTGTAATGTATCTTTGTTATTATGTGATTTAGATAAAATTCATCTATCATTAAATTTTGATATAAAATCTCAATTTTCATATAAATCATTTAAAGATTTTGCTATATCTTCTAAATCTTTTTTGTTTCCAAACATACAAGCAAATCATAATTGATCTCATAAAATTCATTCTTTATCGAATTGATCACGATATTTTCAACTTTTTAATAATTTTTTTATAGCAGAATCAAATGTTTTTATTCTTCCTTTTTCTAAATTTGCTATTATGTGATTAAATGTTTTATTATCTAAATTTAATCATATTAAAAATATAAGTTGTCTTAAAGCATTATCTTCTAAAGAGTTACTTAATTTAAGTTTTAAAGCTATTTCATTAACTTTTTGTTGTAATTCTTTGTCCAATGTGGTCTCTTGTGTTATTTGTTTAGAAAACTTGTTTCATATATTTCATAACCAATTATAATAAGAAACTATGTAGTTAAATGACAATAAGTATAATTCTTTTAATATATTTTCTCATTGTTTGGAACAACTATTATAGAAATTTTCTTCTAAAACAGGAGTATTGTTTCATATTTTTTTTGACCAACTATTGAAGGAAATATTTTTAGGAACAAATCATTTTATTATATCATCAAATAATATTTTTGTAGTTTCTAATGATTGTGTATGTATATTTTCTAAGTTTTCTAAAATTATTCTTTCATTCTTTTTAAGGTTAGATGTATCTTTCTTTTGTTTAAAATTATTTATAGCTTTTTTAATTAAATCTATATTATCATGAAATGAGTTTAAAAAAGTATTTCAAAAAATTTCTTTAAGAATGATAGAATTTTCAATATAGTTATTTATATTTGAAGGTTTAATATCTGTATTGATATTGTTTAAAAAACTTAAATCTATTTTATTTGATTTATTAAATGATGTATCTGTATCTTTTCTAAATCAATCCATTTTAAATATTTTTTTACAAGTTAAATATCTTCATCATCATCTTCTTCTTCTTCTTTATCTTCCTCATCTGCAAATCCAAGTCTTGCAATAATTTCTTCATTTACAAATTTTACATCTCTTCAGTATTTTTTAGCAGAGTATTCTTTCAATATTTCTCAAACCTTTTCATTTTCATAATCTTGAGTCCAAATTGTAGAAATATTAAATACTCTTGAAGTAGCATTATCAATATTAAGTTTTAAGTAAGCTTTATAATTAGCAATTCAAACAATATCTTGTGCAGATAAAACTGGAGCATATTCTTTTTCAAGAAATTCAGCATCGGGTGCACCTACTTTAAATGATTGTAAAGTTCAGGTATTACCAAATACAGCATCTTTTACAGAAGATTTTCATCATTCTTTTTTGTCTCATTCTAATTGAGCAATATATTGATGAGCCATAATAAGTGCAAGTCTATATTTTCTGGCTTCTGATAAAATATCTGCAAATGTTCCAGAAACAAAGTTTTGAAATTCATCTACATAAAGATAAAAATCTTTTCTTTCTTTTTCAGGAATGTCAGCTCTAGACATGGCAGCATTGTAAATTTGAGATACAATAATCATTCAAAGTAATTGAGCATTCATTTCTCAAATTCTACCTTTTGAAAGATTGATTAATATAATTTTTCTACTATCCATAGCTTCTCTGAATTTGAAAGCAGATTTAGTTTGTCAGATAATATTTCTAATCAATCAGTTTGTATTAAATGATACAAATTTTGAAGTAAAGTATGGAATAATTTCTTGTTTTTCTCTATCACCCATAGCATTATAAGTTTTTTCCCAGAAGTTTCTTACAGTTGGGTTTTTTACTTTTGCGGTTTTATATTCTCTGTATCATTCATCTGTAAAAAGTCTTGGTACATCAAGTAGAGTAGCTCCTTCTTCCATATCTGCAAGTAAAGTTAAAGAACCATATTTAAAATATTCTTGAATTCTCGGACCAAATATTTCAGCACCAAACATCTTGATAAATATTTCAGTAGCATCATTTACAACTCTATCTGCTTGCTCTTCTTTATCTATTTCATAAAGATTAAGTCCCATAGGTCTTTGATCATTACCAGCATCAAAGTATATTATATCTTTTGCTCTTTCTTTTGGAACATAGTTTATGATATCTTCTACTAAATCACCATGAGG
>WFMP01000242.1 GCA_015489035.1 Candidatus Altimarinota bacterium | reverse complement strand
CAAACAGCCTGGACACACAGAATCAACAAATTATAAAAAAAACTATGGTAGTAGAAAATATGTTTGTTGAGATACAAAATCAACTACTTTTTGTTCAAGAAGAATTTAAAAAATTATGAAAAACAAAGTTAACAGAGTTTTCTCAAAGTCCTTTACTAAACAGCTATAAATATCTATTAGAAGATAAAATTAAATCATTGAAACATCTTTTATCAAAAAAAGAAGAGAAATTATTGAATGAATTATCTCCTGTAAATACACAAATTGAAAATTTATACAATGAATTTCATAGCTGATTAAGTTTCAAAATAAAATTGAATTGAGAGCATAAAGTTTTAACAGAAGACGAGGTTAGAAGTCTAAGATCAAATTCAGACCCTAAAATAAGAAGATTAGCTTACAAAACTTTGAGAGAAGTTTATTGAAAAAAATGAAACAAAACAGTTTTGGCAAATATCTACTCTACTTTTGTAAAACAATGGGTATTGTCAGTAAAACTAAGAAAATACAAAACAGTGATGGAACCAAGAAATATCTCTGAATGAATTGATAACAAAGTTGTAGATTTACTCATGCAACAAGTAATAGAAAATTACGATTTATATCAAAGATATGTTTGATTAAAAACTAAACTTTTATGAAAAAAACTGCCTTTACCAATACAAGATATATTTGCACCTGTAATAGAAAGTAAAACTAAATTTACAAAAGACCAAGCTATACAAACACATTTAAATGTAATGAAAAATTTCGATGAAACTTTTTACAATTATAGTAAAGATTTATTAGAAAATGGAAGAGTTGATTTTGAACCAAAACAATGAAAAAGAGGTGGAGCATTTGCAAGTTATAGTAAATGACAAGAAAGTTTCGTTCTATTAAATTTTACTTGAAAATTAAATGATATTTCTACTTTATCACACGAATTTGGACATGCAATACATGGTCATTTAAGTCAAGTTCAACCTGAAGCAGTATATGATAGTCCATTATCTTTAGCAGAAACAGCAAGTATTTTTAATGAAATGCTATTATCTGAGTATTTATTAAATGATAAAAACTTAACAAAAGAAGATAAAATAAACTTACTAGAGAGCAAATTATGAGATGTTTTTTCAACTATTTTTAGACAAATACAGTATGTAGATTTTGAAAAACAAGTTCATACTTGAATTCAAGAAAATAAACAATTTTCACATGAAGATTATTGTAAATTATGGAGAAATACTCAAGAGAAAATGAGTTGAAAAACTATTGAATATGATGTAAAACCAGAAGAAGAAAGTAGTTGGTCTATGATTCCTCATATTTTCCATACACCATTTTACTGTTATTCATATGCATTTGGGAATATACTAACTTTCTCACTTTACAATAAATATAAAACCGAATGAAAGAAATTTATCCAAGATTATAAACAAATATTAAGCTCAGGAGGAAGTATACCACCAAAAGAACTTTTAGCACAATTTTGAATAGATATTACAAAAAAGAAATTTTATAAAGATGCTTTTAAGGAAATAGAGAAAATGTTAAATTTATTAGAAAACTTGATTAAGTAAAAGAAAACACTATTATTACAAATATAATTTTATTACTAAACTAAACAAATGAAAGTAAGAATAAAAACTTGTAACTGAGAAATTCTAAATTACGAAACTTCTGAAGCTTGCGGGTTCGATTTTAAAGCAAGTACAGACATAATAATAAAACCATGAGAATTTTGATTAGTTGAAACATGAACAGTTATTGAAGTACCTGAATGATATGCTTTACAAATACAACCAAGAAGTTCTACATTCAAAAGATATTGATTAATACAAACAAATTCTGTAGGTTTAATCGATTGAGATTATTGTTGAGATGATGATACAATAAAATTTCCATACTTTAATATTTCTAATAAGGATGCAATTATAAAAATTGGAGATAGAATTTGACAATGAGTTTTTATAAAAATAGGAAAAGCTGACTTTGAAATTACAGGAAATATGTGAAATAATAATAGATGATGATTTTGAACAACTTGAATAAAATAATTTGCATACTCGACATATTTAAATAACTCAAATTTCGATTTACTTGTATGCTAAAATAAAAAAAGGCTTAGGATCAATTTCCTAAGTTTTTTAAAAAATAATATTAGGTTTAATTTTGCTCATACAATATCTTATAGAGTAATACTATTTCTATTATATTAACCATAAGTGCTGTTCCTCAGTATGAAACAAAAGGTAATGTAAGTCATGTTAAAGGTATTATTTTTATATTTACTCATACATTTACAAATACTTGCCATAAAATTAAAGACAACATTCATACTGTTAAATACTGATAATATTTATCTTTAACATATGGTAATCTCTTAATTGTAAAATAAGCTAAAGCAAAATATAAAGCAAATAATACCATATTTCATAAAAATCAAATTTCTTCAGAATATGCAGCAAAAATAAAGTCACTTTGAGCTTCTGGAATAAATCAAAATTTTTGTAATCACTTTCCATATCATTTTCATAAAAATCAACCAGCTCATATTCAAATAAGTCATTGCTGTGTTTGATAACCTATTCATTGCTCTGTTTTGTCAATACTAGGATTTAAAAAATAATCAAACCTTTTTTTTATGTAATGAAATTGCATTCAAACTGTAAAAGTAAAAATAAGTCATAATACTAAACTTACAGCTACATATTTAATTTTTCATCAAGCAAAAGTATATAATATTAATGCTATTGGTCACAAAACTAATAAAGTTCCCAAATCCGGAATAAGCAAAAATAAAAAAGTCGAAAGTCAAAGAACTACCAACATTGAAATATATCATTCCAAAGATCATAATATTTTATTTTTTTTAACTAGCCATCAAGAAAAAAATATTATAAATGCTAATTTAACGAAATCTCATGGCTGAATAGATCACAAACCTGGAAAGTGTAGCCATCATCTAGCTCATTTTAATTTTAATCATAATGGTGTAAAAACTAATAACAGAAAAAATATGGTTCATAAAAAGATTTTTCATTTATTCTTTTTTATTAAATCTAGTGGAGTATAATATATAGCACCTGCTACAATAAGTGCTAAGATTAAATGATCAATTTGCCTAAAAAAATAAAAATAGTTACTAGGATCATGAAATTGATGTAAAGTCAACTGAAAAGAAGGAAAAATACTTACAGAATAAATTGCAAGTATACCAAATATAATAAGCAAAGTTCAAACTACAAGTATTGGCATAAACTATAAAATAAGAGAATATTAAAATAAAGTTTTTATATCTTTTTTTTCGGTAGTACTATCAATATTATCAGATATCTGTCATACCACTTTCGTATAATTTATTCTTTTTTTATTATTCAATAAAGATAAATCTATAGCTAAAAATAAATTCCATATAAGTCATACAACAATAAATCATCATAAAACATAAAATCAATAAGCCAATTGATAAAAAGACGCACTCTGAGTATTTGATAACAAATTTATATAATCTTTCGTATAAATCAATAAACTAGCATGCAAAAATAACACTCAAAAATTTAGTATTGCTTCATTTTGTTCGAATCAAAATATACTTTTAACAAAATTTTTAAATGTATATGAAATATTCCAAACTATTATAAAAAGTAGTGTAAATACTAAAATTATACTAGTTGTTAAAAATTTTCCATTTATAAATGGATAAGTTTTTCATTCTATAGATATGAATGGGAGAAAGAATTCTAAAATAAAAAGAATGAAAAGAAATAATATGAAAATCTTTTCTAACTTTGTATACCTTTTCCATTTTTTATTAACAATCCTTGGGAATTTACTCATAATATTACATTTTTAGAATAAAACAATATTTTAGGATAATCGGTTACTAAAGAAATTAATTATCTACTATCTTAAATTATATATAATATATTAATCCTTTTTATCAAGATGTTTAATCAAATTTAGCACAACGAATTTATATTTACACAAAAATAACAGAATATTACCCTTCCATAGCAGTCTTTGCACCAACGATTTCTGAAATTTCTTGAGTTACTGCAGCTTGTCTTTGTTTATTATAAGATATATTTAATTTCTTCTTAATTTCTATAGAATTATCTTTTGCTCATTTCATAGCAATCATTCTAGATGCATGTTCTCAAGTTTTATTCTGTAGTATTACACCATAAATCATATCAGAAATAAATTTTTTATAAACAAAACTATAAAATTCTTCTTCTGAAGGCTCTATAATAATATCTGCATTATATTCATCATCCAAATTTACTTCTAATTCTATATCTTTTGCAAATTTATTGAAATTTTCTCTTTCCAATGGAAAAACTTGTAAAGATGATGGTAATTGTAACATAGTATTTTTAAAATAATTATAATATATTGAGATATTAGAATATTTTCATTCATCTATACCTTTCCATATCATAGATCTTAAATTATTTAAATCTGCTTCTGTAAATCCATCTTTAAGATTTTCAACTCAAATAACTTCATATCAAGATCTAGAAAAAAATTCTAAAGCTTTCTTTCAAACACAAAATACTTCTACTTTTTCTTTTTTGTCTTTAATTTCAGAATGTATTTTTCTAAATAATTTAGAGTTTAAAGCTCAACATAATCATTTTTCAGTAGATACTGCAATAATAAGTTCTTTTTTTCAAGAAATATTTTGATTCTCTCAAAATACATTTGATAAATTAATCATATCTAAGATATACAAAAATTCCACCATATACTTTTTAAAACTATCTGCCTTATCTTTTATCTTCTGTAATTTAACAGTAGAAACTATTTCCATAGCAGAAGTAATTTTTTGTATATTTCATATAGACTTCATCTTTGCCTTTATAGCTTTTGCATTTGCCATTAGTTTTTATAATTTATTTTTTAATAAAATTATTTTGTAGTAGTTGTTTTATTAGTAGATTTTACAGTAGTTGTATTTATTTTTACAGGTTCTGACTGAATTTTTACATTTTTTGTATTAATTCAATTAATTTTAACATCAGAAGGATTAATTTTTATAGGTGTAGCTTTAGTATTAGAAACTACAGGACCTGTAGATAATTGTTTTTTATTCATATAAGGATAAACTATAGCACAAGTTGTAAAAATAAGAATACTTACGATAGCACTCTTTTTTAATGTTCATTCCATAGATTTTTTACTTCAATATTCATTTGAAGTTGTCATACCACCAACTCAAAATCAAATTCATCATTTTGGTGTCATAAGTGCTATAGTAATCATAAAAACAATCCCACTTAAAATCATAATTGCAAATGTTAATGTAACCATTTTAATATTTTAAATATATAAATAACTCTTCAATATATAACTTTTTTAAACTCAACTTCAATTATAATTTATTTTTCATAAACATACATTTCAAGAATATCTCATTCTTTAAATCTTTTACCAGTTCTTACTCTTATTCAGCATTCTCTACCGGCTTTTACTTCAGATACATTCTCTTGATCAATTTTTAATGATGTTACTTTTCAACCTCATAATTCTTCATCTCACCTCTTAATAATAAAATGAGATCCATTTTTTATAACTCAATCTATAACTTTTCATCATAAAATCATATCATTTCATTTTTTGAAGAACATAGCTATCATTTCAAACTTACCAATATATACTTCTTCAACTTCTTTTTCTATCATTCAAGAAGCTAATTTTTCTACATAATCTAATAATTCATATATAATAGTAAAATTTTTAAATACTATTTTTTTCTGAACCAATTTCTTCTTTAAAATAGATTGTATAGAACTATCAAATCAAAATATAAATGCTCAAGATGCTTCTGCTAAAGCTATATCAGTTTCTTTAACTTGCCCAACTTCTTCATGTATTATTTTCAAATCTACTCATTCTGGAAGAGGAACTTTTCATACAGCATATTTTAATGCCTCCAATCCACCAAAATCTCAAGCTTTCAAAATAACTTTCAAGTCTACTCTTTCTCAAGCTTTCATCTTATCTAATAATGAAGATAATACAGTTTTATTTTTTTGTTTTTTGATAAGTTCTTGAATTTTTCATACTTGTTTTTGAGCTTCTTTATCAGAAGGAAAAACTTCAAATATTCTTCAACTTTGAGGAACATCTTCAAATCACATTACTTGCACAGGATCTCAACCTTGAACTTGTTTAACTACTTTTCAAGTCCAATCTTTCATAAGTCTTATTTTTCCATACACATCATATGCAACTACTGAATCTTTTTTATTCAATGTTCAAGTAACTAATAATAATGTAGCTATAGTTCACATTTTATTATCTTTTGTTCACTCAAGAATAACTCATACACCAGGAACATCAGGATTATATTTTAATTCTAACATTTCAGCTTGTAAAAGTACATATTCTAACAATTCATCTACTCATTCTCAAGTAATAGATGATAATCAAACAAAAGGAGTATTTCATCCCCAATCTTCTGGCATAAGATTATGTTCCGAAACTTGAGATTTTACTAAATCAATATTTGCATTTGGTTTATCTATTTTTGTAATAGCAACAATAATACTTACTCAAGCATCTTTAGCATGATTTATAGCTTCGACAGTTTGTGGTTTAACTCAATCATCTGCAGCTACAACAATAATTGCAATATCAGTAATCTTTGCTCATCTTGCTCTCATAGCTGTAAAAAGCTCATGTCAAGGAGTATCTATAAAAGTTATTTTTTTTCAATTATGAGTTATTTGACTTGCTCAAATACCTTGTGTGATACCACCTGCTTCTCATGCAACGATATCAGTCTTTCTAACATAATCTAATAATTTTGTTTTTCAATGATCTACATGTCCCATAATTGTAACAATAGGAGGTCTTTCCTTTAAATTTTCTGTTGTAGCATTTTTACTTTCTATAATTTTATCAATATCTCACTCAAACATAGATTCTACTCAAGATTGAACATTTTCTCTTTCAACTTTAACCATAAAATCATCAGCTAAAAGTGCAATAGTTTCAAAATCCACAGAACTATTTATACCTACTGGCATTCAATTTAAAATAAAAACTCTAATAATTTCATTTGCCGGTACTCACATTTTTTCAGATAACTCTTTTACACTTACATTATCTCAAATTATTATTTTATCTTTCTTCTTTAATGTATCTGAAACTTTCAACTTTTTATCAACTTTTTTAGGTTGCGGTTTAGATCTTTTAATTTGTTCTTCTTTTCTCCTAATTATATCAGATTTTTTGTTAATCTTGAATGAAGATTTTTTAGTTTCAACCTTATTATTTGCTTTCTTAAATTCTGTTTTTTTTAAATTGTCTCTTTTAGACTTTACAGGTAAGTCTTCTTTCTTTACTATTTTAATAGAATTTTTTTTATTTTCTTCACTTTTCTTTTCCTCTTTCATTTTAGTCTGTTTTTTATAATTCTTAGAATCTACTCACAAACTAGTCGCCAAAAAATCCATTCATCATAAATCATGAGATGTAAGAGTTTTATGTTCACTTTTTTTAACTTCAATTTTCT
>WFMP01000241.1 GCA_015489035.1 Candidatus Altimarinota bacterium | reverse complement strand
CTCTTCAACCTTCTTTTTTAATTCCAAATTTTCTATTTTTTCTAAATCTCATCATAAAGAAATATAAAATAGTGTATCCAATAATAACAAACTATATCAAGTTTCTTTTGATAATTTTGACCAGTCTTGCTTGTTTGTAGAAATCTTACTTAATCTACTATCAAGTGGAATAAATATATTTTTATCTGGTACTATATTTTCTCAAGTAATTCTCCATCACCAAATAAACATTTTTACACAAAAAACTATAGTTTTTGCATCTTCCCTCTGTCCCATAGCTTCGGCTAATTCTTTCAAAAACTTTGTTTGGTGGTTTTTATAATATTCTAATTTTTTAAAATCCAAAGTATTTATAAATAACATTATTTTGTCTAACCTTTTTAATTTTGCTTGTAAAAGTCTTTTATTATATTTTCACATAAAATTCTGAAAATCTTGCTTATAATCTGTAGTTCAATTTTTGAAATATTCAGAAAATAAAAACCAGTATTTTTCTCATTTCATAGTAAGTTGATAAGAAAGTAATGCATTTATAATTATCAATTTCAAAAATTGTCCCTTATTTTGTAAAACAGGAAATAGACTCTCCAAACTTTGATATTGCACATCATATTGTTCTAGGTTAATTAAGTCTTGGTAAGTAAATTTTTTAATTTTATCTATTAAGTTTTGCATTATTTAAGTATAAATTCTAAATAATTAATTAAGTATAGATTTTTTATATTTAATCAATATATTTATTAAAATTTTAAAAATTAATTTAGACAATGAGAACAAATTTACAAGATATTCAATGGTGTCCATGATGTGGAGATTTTTTAATTTTAGGAGCAATTAAAAATGCACTTACTGAATTAGGAATAGACAAAGAAAATATAGTCACAGTTTCTTGAATTGGGTGTGCTGGAAAAATAACTCAATATATACCAGGTTATGCAGCTGAGACATTACATGGAAGGTCAATTCCTTTTGGAGTTTGAATTAAACTTGCAAACAAAAAACTTAAAGTAATATGTTTTGGTGGAGATGGAGATATGTATGGAATAGGACTTGGACATTTATTACACACTGCAAAAAGAAATATAGATATCACTGTAATAGTGCATAACAATGAAAATTATGGATTAACTACAGGACAAGCAAGTCCTACTACTCCAAAATGAATAAAAACATCATCTACCCCAGAAGGAAATCCTTATTGACCATTTCATCCAGTTGGACTTTTACAATCAGCTTGAGCACAATTCACAAAACAGGTAGAAGATAAAGATTTCTTATGACTTAAAAACACTATCATTGAAGCAATAAATTACGAAGGATTTGCACATATAGATGTAATACAAGCCTGTCCAAGCTGGAAAAAATGGTAAAAATCAATAAAATATTGAGCTATACAAATTAATGTATAGTTTTTTTATAAAAAAAAGATCTAGAATTAAATCTAGAATCTTTTTATTTTAATTTATTCCATTCTGGAAATATAGCATAAACCATATCATACCAAGCTTCAGATGCTTTTTGTATTCACATACTTCTACCTCAAACTAGTTTCTCTGTAAGTCTATCCTCTCATTCGAATACTAATTTTTCTATTTTCTTTCATACTTCTTGAAACTCTTTTTTTCCACAAAATTCTCTTGAATTTAAATTTCTAAAATCTTTCCATAATTTATCATTGTTTTGTAGTAATCTCAACATTATTTGTCCACCCTTTGTTTTTTTAGCTTCGACATATTCTAATATTGTTTCACTTACCAAATCATTGATTTGTCTTTTTACTTCGTCATCAAGATTTTCAGGAAAGAACATTTTATATTTTTCTAACAAATCTTCTACAAATGGAAAATATTTTTTTTCCTTATGATAAGATAAAATTAAGTTTTGTATTTGTTTTAAATCATTTTCATTTAACATATATTTTTTAATTTTTTAGTAATAAAAATATAGGATTAACCATCTAAATTAGATAACTAAACCTACAATGTATAAATTATATTTTTAAGCTTTTTTGAAGAATTCTGTTTTTAAATATAATTTTTGTTTTGGTATATAAATTAGTCCTTCATCATCTGTAAAACTAATATTATTAAATTTATCTCATCTTTTTATACTCACTCATTTTCATTTTATATCTTTGATAGCAATTACTGCATCACCTTCTTGCAAAACATTTCCGTTTGAATCTTTTACAACTATTTGTTCATCTTCATCATCTTGTGTTGTTCCGTCTTCCTCATTTTCATTCCATTCATAATTATCCCAATCTACTTTATCTTCTTCCCAAGGTTTTTTTCACATTAAGATACTAATTTAATAACTAAATATGGTATAAATATATTAAAAATATTGATTTATTCAAATGAATTTTTATTTTTTTAACATAGCCGGTATATAAATTAAAATAATTAATGTTCATAAAATAAGTCATCACATAAAAGATAAAGCTAAACTACCCCACAGAGCATCTTTTACAGCTAAAGTAGCTAATCATAAAACTGTTGTTAATGTTGTTAAAAATACAGGTTTTATCCTAGATTGAACTACTTCTAACAATAATTCATCTTGTGATTTATCTAAATATTTTTTTGATATTTCATTATATCTATCTATAAGTAAAATTGCATCATTTACTCCTACTCAAATAAGTCCAAACATACCAAGTTGAGCTGGAAATCAAAATGGTAAATGAAAAATTATTAAAAATATAAATGCACCTATAAAAAGTAAAGGAATAATACTAAAAACTATCAATGATTGTTTATAATTTCCAAAGTTCAAAACTAACACTATAAACATCAAAAATATACCAACCAAAAATGCTAATCATAAATCTTTCATAGACTGTTTCATATCTTTTACATCTGAAGCATAAGTTAATTTTATTTCAGAAAATTTCTTAATAATAGTATCTATTTGTTTTGTAATATTTCATAAAGTAATATTAGGATTTTTATATGCTTGAATATTTATAACTAAAATTCCATCTAAATGCTTGTAATATTTAATATCTGGCTTTATTTTTATACTTTTTACAACTTGTGAAACATAAATATTTGTTCAAGGAATAATTAAATGTGAATAATCTAATTTTTGATTATTTTGTACAACAATATAACCTTTTACTGGTATAATATCCTTTCAAAAATCAGACAAAGATGAAATATTAATACCTCATCATTGATAATTTTGGGTTCTACTATATAAACCAAGTAAAAAAGTATTAATATCAGATATATTTAAATTAAATAATTTTATTTTATCTAAATTATATAAAATTTGTATCCTTCAATTTGAATACTCTAATGAACTAGACCAGCCATAAGTTCAATATATTTTTTTTAATTTTGGTAAAAGTTTATCATAATTATTTGCTAAGATTTCAATTTTACTTTTTCAATCAATTATTTTTTTTACACTTATATTGAATCCTATATCTTTTCATGCACTAGGTCAATTTTTTCTTATAAAAGCATCAATTTCTTTTATCTGTCAATTAAAATTATGCAATTTCGAATGTAAATATGTATTAAGCCTTGGATAAATTTTAATTGCATTTTCATATGAATTTCTCTTATTTGTATCAATAAGTCTAATATTTATTTTTGATAAATTTGGATTAAAACTATTATTATATATAACTCTATCTAATGGTTGTGTTGTCTCATAATCTCAAATTGTAATTGCTATATTTTTTACAATTCAAGGATAATATTTATTAAAGAAATATTTTACATATTTATAAATTTTATTTGTATCTTTTTTGTTTTCCTCCAAAGAAAAAGACTTATTATATTTAATATCTACATAAATATTATTTTTATCTGTTGCAGGTAAAAAATTTACCGAACCTAATTTTATAAAAGATAATAAAGACAAAATAAATATTAACCAAAAAGAGAGGATAATAGTTTTAGGATAATTAAGAATTTTTAAATAAATATTTTTGTAAATATTGTTCTTTTTATTTTTAGGTTTATTTTTAGGTTTATTTTCTAGATCAATTTTATTCTCTACATTCTCTTTTCTTTTAAATTTAAAAAAACTAATAATAATAGGTAAAAATACAAAAGCAACAATCATAGAAAAAACTAGAGTAGCATCTATAGTAGTTGGCAGATACTTCATAAACTCGCCTATTCTACCAGAAAGCATAAAATTTAAAGGAAAAAACATAGCAATAGTTGTAAAATTTCAAGCCAATATTGGTTTCCGATAAGTTTTAATAGAAAATAAGGTAGCTTCATATTTATTCATTCATTTCCCAAGAGCTTCATCTACTCATTCGATAATAACTATAAGATTATCTACCATAATTCATAAAGTAAGAACTAGAGAAAAACTTACAATACTATTGAACGTATATCAAATAGAATTTAGATATATAAAAGTAATAAGATAGACCAAAGGAAAAGCTAAAAATACAGAAAAGGCTTCTTTAATTCATACAAATAAACCTATTACAAATAAAATAATTAGAGTAGTTTCCCGAAAATTGCTCAAAAAAGTATCAAAAGTTTTATTTACATCAATAGTTTGAGATGTAATTTCTACAGCCTTCAAATGATTTTTTCTAAAAAAGCTATTCTTTGTTTTCAAATAATTTTTTATTCTTTTAACTAAGTTTAGTATATCTGTTCAAGATGTTTTATAAACTATATAAGTAATTGCAGTTTTACCATCTATAAAAGATTCTTTTTTATAAAAAGGATGAGAAATATCTATATTTGCGATATCTTTCAATCTTAGAATATTTCATCATTTATTTATTAAAGGAATACTATTTAATTGTCTTTTAAAAGCTTCTAATTTATTTATCAAATTATTTCAACTTAAACTATAAGTTCTCATCTCGAAACTATATAGTAGATTATTTATTTGTTTCTTACCAATCGGTATCTTTATAATAGAAGAATTAATAATACCTACTAATTGGTTTACTTTAAAATGGTACTTTTTTAATTTATTATAATTAAAATTTATTTTAACAATTGGCACATAACCTCATATTACATTTACACTATCTACTCAAGAAATCTTTTCCAAATCATCTTTCAAAAATCTTACTTTATCATATAAAATAGATGGGTATAAATTTCATACAATAGAAAAAGTATAAACTGGAATATCTACTAAATTAATTTTTTTTAATCTCAAATTTATATTTTTAGGTAAATTTCATTTTAATTCATTCAAAGCTGATTGTAAATCATTGTATGCTGTATTCTTATCGGTTCATTTTTTAAATTGTACTGTAATAGAAGATACACTATCCGCAGATATACTTTTATAAGAAGAAATATCATTTATAGAAGGGAGTTTATTTTCTATTTTTTGAGTCACTTGTTCTTGAACTGATTTTGCATCTGCGCCGGGATAGATAGCAGTTATTACAAAAAAAGGAATATCTATACTAGGAGAAGATTCTTTAGGCATATTTTTGAAACTATAAAGACCAAGTCATAATATTAAAATCATAATAAGTAGTAAAAATGGTCTGTATTGTCTAAGTATTTTTTCAAACATAGTTATTTTTTAATTATTAAATAATCTTTCAATTTCATAAGTAATAATATTGATACAAACACAAATAAAGTAGAAGCAAAGAATATATCAATACTTTTTTCCATCAGATAACCTGCTATCAAAGGTCAAAGGAACATTACTAAACTTTGCATAGAAGAGGTGACTCACAAAATTTCTCAATGTTGTGTTTTATCTACATTTTCAACTAGCTCTGTTTGATAAATAGGTCTTATAACTCAATAAAACATTATTAAAATTAAAAATAGTCAAATAAATATATTGATATTATAAATGAAACTTAAAATAAAAAATAAAATCAAGGCTCATATATTCAAAATAAAAAACAATTTTTTTACACTAAAATACTTCAACCAAAATTTCTTAAATAGAATAGCTTGATTCAAAAGTATTATAAGTCACATTATAGACATAAAAATACCTGCAAAATTTATAGAAACTTTAAATTTATCTACCAAATAAACTGGCAACATGCCTTGATACATACCAGAAGCTAACAAAAGAAAAAACATACTTACAATAAAATATCTTGTATTTTCTATTTTTAGAAATTTCCGAATACTAACAAAAGGATTGTAAACTAATTTCCTAGTTGATAAATCTCTATTTGTTTCTTCAAGTAAAAAATAAATTAAAAATATTTCTACAAAACTAAATCAAACCATAAAATAAAAAGGAACTTTGATTCAAAATTGAAGAAGAAATATTGATAAGGCTGGACCTACTACAAATCAAATTCAAAACAAAGCTCACATAAATCACAAATTGGTAGCTCTTTCTTTTTTATTTGCAGATATATCTGATAAAATAGAACTTATAACAGAAATATTTCATCAAGTTATTCAATTTATAACTCTTCAAACCATAAAAAATAAATATGTGCTTGATAAGGTCATAATCAAATTTGAAAAAAAACTTCAAATAACACACAAAATTAAAACTTTCTTCCTTCAAATTTTATCTGATAATTGACCTAAGATTGGATTAAAAATAAATGAAAAAAAAGCATAAACTCAAATAGCTAATGAAATCAAAAAAATGGATACATGAAAATAATTTACCAAATCTGGTAAAAGTGGTATAAATAATCAGATAGATAGCACATCCAAAAATAATATACTAAGTACTATAAATTTTGTTGTTTTGAGTTTTGAAAGCATAAATTATGATACTAAATGATTTAAAATATGATACCTATTTTTTGACACAAATATAATGACGACCGAATTAATTATAAAACTAGTAAAAATCATGATACTACTAATCCATAGAAACTAATTTTTATTTAATGAACTTATAAAAACTTGATGAGAGCTTGCGACCTCGGAGCCCACGAAGTGGGAGGGAGCAAGCCTACCAACAGTACAACTGAATTGTAAGAAAGAGTCAGTATTTATGTCTTGATTTTTCTTGTTTCTTCTTTTTATCAAGAAAAAGAAGAATATAAAACATCTATTTTAAAATATTTCTATCAATCTCCAAATATTCTACCTACACACTCTATCTCAAATTTTTAATCAAGACAAAATTCATACATTTGTTCCATCTATATTTCATAGTTTAACTTTAATTTTCTGATAATCTCAAGTTTTAATAAATTTTATAACCTCTTGACCAGTAAGTCTATTAATTACAAAATTTAAAGGTATAATTATCTTTTTATTTCAATTTATAACTTTACTTTCTTTTTTATAATATTTTACAGATAAAATTTCTCATTCTTGAATATTACAATCAATATTATTTTCTGTTTCATAAATATTATTTTGAGTAACTGGATCCTGATAAGGTAATTTAGAAACTATTTTTAATTTACAATTTTTTCAATTGTTATCTTTAAATTCAACTTCTCCTAAATTTTTTCCAACTCCTAAATCTCCATAAATTTGTAATTTTAAACTACTTTTATCCGGTACTATCTGACAGATCAAGCTATTTGGTCATACCTTATTTCATTTATCGACTTTTTTGATTTTAATTTTTCCATTTACACCTGCATAAATATTTTGTGGTGCTAAATTTATATTAATTTGTGATAAATTAGATTTTAAACTAGAAATTTGATTTTCTAACTGTTTAAGTTGAATATTTTCCTGATCAGCTAAAGATTTTATTTGATTCTTAATATTTTGTAAACTTGAATTTATATTATCTATTTGTGTTTTAGTTGTATTAATTTGAATATCTATACTTGAAGAATATGAATTTATTTTATTATTTTTAATATTTTTTATATTAGATTTTATAGTATCTATCTGTGTTTGTAATGAAATAATTTGTGTATCATAATTATTAACAATTGTAGTATAATTTTGAATTAAATCATCTAACTTAGTTTTTGAAGCAATCAATCATAAATCGTAAGAATTAAATTCATTGTAGTATGTATTTATTTGTGTTTGAGGAAAAGTTCTCGAAGATACCGAATTTTTAATTGCTTGCTTTACATCTTGAACAAGCAAATCCACTTGTTGTATATAATTAGAAAATTCTTCATTTGATAAATTATTCATCTTTTGTGAAGATATTTTTCTCCAATTATTTTTAACTTTATTTTTTAATGTAGTATCTTTTGCACTCAAATAATTTTCATAAGCATCATTTTTATGTTTATTTTCATTAGATATTCAAAATATTTCATCTATCCTAAACAAATCATTTTTTATAGAAGATGAAATACCATCTTTTGTATTCAAAATAGCTAATTTAATTTTTTCTATATCAGCATTTTTACTTTGTTCTAATTTAGATTTTGATTTTTTTAAATTTTTTAATTGTGTTTGTAAACTACTTAATTGTTCTCAAAGATCATTAACTCAATATTTCTTTTGATTAGTTAATTTAGTTAAATTTTGATTTAATATTTTAATTTGATTTTCCAAGTTAGATTTCTGTGTAACTAAAGAATTTAACTGAGAAGAAAAATTAGATTTTGTGCTAACAAGTATATTTCTTGTATTATTTAATTGAGTTTGAACAGATTTTTTTTGATTTATTAAATTCTTAATATTACTATCAGACCAATCTGGAGTTATCTTTGCTATCAAAGTTTTAGATTTCACATATTTTCAAGGAGTACAATTCAAATATGAAACTAAACCAGCATTTGAACTTGTTATGTTTTTTATATTTGATGAAACAACTTTTGCTTGTAAGTTATAAACTTGATTTTGTCAGTTTCAAACAGTAAAAAATTTTGTACAAGTTTGTTTTACTTCTTGTGTTTGTGTTGTTTTTTTTGTTATTTTTTCTTGTGAACTACATCAAGACAAAACTAAACTAATTCATAAAGATACTAATATTATTTTTTTCATAAATCTAAATTAAGAACTAAATCTTTTTATTACAATTACTAACCTTAAAATTATATTAATTTTTTCTAAATTTTCTCAACTAAATCATCCAAATTATACCTAAATTTAGGAATTTTTGCATGTTTATCATCTTCTGCTCTATAACCAATAGGTAAGACAAGCACAGAAGACAATCATTTTTCTTTCAAATTTAGTATTTCATCATATTTTTTCTTATCAAATCCTTCCATAGGACAAGAATCTATCTCCAAACAAGCACAAGCAGTAAGTAAATTTCATAAAGCTATATAAACTTGTTTTTCAGCCCAAGATATTTTTCTACCATCATCTAATCTTGAAAGAAATCATCTCATCATATTTTCATATCATTCAAAATTATTTCTTTCCATTCAAGATTTTTCAACTAATGTATTTATTAAATTATAAACTAACTTTTCAGATAAATCAGTTTTTCTACACAAAACTAATAAATGAGAGCAATCTTTTATCTGTTCTTGATAATAAGAATATTCAAATAATTTATCTTTTATTTCCTGATTTTCTACAACTACAATTCCCCAAGGTTGTAAATTAAAAGAAGAAGCAGTTAGCTTAAAAGATTCTAAAATTTTATCTAAATTTTCTTTTGAAACTTTTTTAGTAGGATCAAACTTTTTTACAGCATATCTTGTATTTAAGCAATTTATAATGTCTTTCATTATTTTTTTTAGTTAAATTATAAAATTATTATTCTTCATCAAATAATTGAGAAAAATCTTTTAAATATTTTTTCATTTCTTTTGTAGAAGCTACCACAACTCATTTTCAAGATGGAGAAAAAACTACTACCTTATCACCAGGTTTTAATCATAAATCTTCTCTTGCTTCCTGTGGAATTACAACCTGTCATTTTGGTCAAAGTTTTGTAACTCAATAAAGTTTCATTATTTAAAAAATTACTAGTATAAAAAGTTATACCAGTATAACTAATAAGAATATCTTTTCAAGTAAAAAAAAACTAGCCTTAAGCTAGCCAGTCTAAATAATCTTTATCTTTTCATTTTACTACATCATCATATATTTTTTTAATTTTCTGAGTATAACTATTTTTATCTCAAGAATCATATTCAATTTTATTTAAGAATTCATCTGTAATAGTTCAAATAGGAGTTACCTCTGCTGCAGTTCATACAAAAAAGGCTTCATCAAAATCTCATAATTGTTTTGGATTTATTCTAGTTTCTTTTACATCAATATCAAATTTATCTTTAAATAATTTAATAATTGTATTTCTTGTAATTCAAGGAAGTATAGTTCATAAAGTAGGTGTGTAAACTTTCTTTCATCTTACAAAAAAGACATTTTCACCAGGTCATTCTGCAATAAATCACTGTGTATCAAGTAAAAGTCATTCATCATAACCTCCATTTTTAATTTCCAAACTAGCCAAAATACTATTTGCATAATTACCACAAATTTTTGCACCCATAGGAATAGTTTGAGGATCAATTCTTCTTATAGACGGAATTTTTACATTTATAGGATCTTCAGAAAGATATTTTCACCAAGCCCAAGCAGAGATAGCAACTTCTACTGGTGCTCAAGTAGGATTTAATCACATTTTACCATAACCAAAATATGCAATAGGTCTTATATAACCACTTTCTACTCCTGATTTTTCTACTAATTCTATAGTAGCATTTATAAT
Source organism: Candidatus Altimarinota bacterium (assembly GCA_015489035.1). Classification (GTDB taxonomy): domain Bacteria; phylum Patescibacteriota; class Gracilibacteria; order Absconditabacterales; family Absconditicoccaceae; genus S009-33. The sequence goes on along the minus strand of WFMP01000241.1, from coordinate 568 downwards.
TTCTTCTTCTGTAAAAGGAATTTCCATTTGCATACAAGATGCAGAATAAAAAAGTCTTTGAATATGTTCTTTCAATCTAAAAATCTTAGGACCATCCTCAGTAGGATAAAATCTAATTCATTCAAAAACTCAACTACCATAATGTAAAGAATGAGTAATATTATGATCCAAAGCATCATCCCAAGCTATAAATTCTCCATTTTTCCAAATGTAAGGTGTTTTCATAATTTTTCATAAAAAAATAAACTGATTTAATTGTATAAAATATTTCTTATTTTTCAATTATTTTTACAAGTTTTAATCTACTACTTGCTCATTTATCAATTTCCACAAATCTTCTCTTAGTTTTAAAAAAATCTGTTATTACTTCTATAAGTTGTTTATTTGCTTCACCATTTATAGGTTTTGCAGTAAGTTTTACTTTGTAAATATCTCTATTTGTGAGTAAATCTTTCCCATCCTTTTTTACTAAAATTTGTTTACTTCAAGGTATCACATGAACAAGAAATTCCATTAGTTAAATTTAATAATTAAATTATTATCTCCCTAAATATACTAAGCACCTACT
>WFMP01000240.1 GCA_015489035.1 Candidatus Altimarinota bacterium | reverse complement strand
TAAATATTTTTAAGTAGGTTGTTTTCAGCTTTGCTGTTATCTCTCTACTCAAGTATTTGTATTATATTTAATTATTATCATTTTGCAATAGATTTTTTACTTTTATTATTTCTTCTGCTATCTTAAAATATTCCTTATCTAACTCTATACCTATAAAATCTCTATTTAAGTTTTTACAAGCTACTCCTGTTGTTCAACTTCACATAAATGGGTCTAATATTATATCTCATTCATTACTACTTAATAATAAATAATTTTCTATAAGTTTTAAAGGTTTTTCAGTTGGATGTCAATAATTGTTAGGTTTTTTAAAAGTTTGTATTTTTTGATAATATTGTGATTTATGTTCTATATTTCATATATTTCTTAATCACTGTCATTTTCAATATATCCTAATTACATAATCAATATTACTAGCATAAAATTTTGTAGAAGTCATATTATTTTTATCTCTATCATAAATTAAAATATCAAAATTTAACTTATTCTTAGTTGCAAATTCTAAATAATAAGGAACTTGTAGTTTAGATGCAAAATAATATCAATTATAACTTTTCTTAAAAAGCCTTTTACTTCATTCTAAAAAAATTAATACATTCTCTTTTTTAAAATTATTTAATTCTGTGTTTAAGAAACTATTTTTAGACATTAAACCAACATTAAATTTTTTACTTTTCATACCTCATTTAATATGTTCAAATGGAGGGTCAGTAACTATTAAATCCACACTATTATCTTTTATTTTTTTCATCTCTTCTAAACAATCTCAATTTATTAGTTGCATTTTGTATTATTAAATTCTAAAATATCTTTTTCTAATTCTTTTACTTTCTCTTTGTAATATTCTACTTTTTCTCTAAGTTCTGCTATATTAAATTTACTTAATTGTTTAGAATATTCTTCTCTTTCATTAAAAAGTTTTTCTCATCGTTCTTTTAATTTCTTTTTTGTATATACAATATAGTTTCAACTTCTAATGATATTACAAGCATAGCACTGTATTTCTGTATTGTATTCTTCCCATCTTGTGTTATATCTTGCTCTTGAAAAGAAATGTCAATTCTGTAATTTCTTCCGATGGTCTTTTTTTCAACAAGTATAACAAGTTCATATTCAATTCTTATCAGATTTACTTAATCTTATATATTGGCTAAATACTTTATCTAGTTTTTTTATAACTTGGCTTTTAGTTTCAGTTTTCTTTTTCTTCATATTCTTCAAATTGTTTATAAAATAAATCTATAGCTTTTTGACCTTTTATATTTTTTTCTAAACATTCTTTTAGAAACTCTTTAGAAATATAAATAAGTTCTCAATCTGTAATAAATCAAATATTTTCATCTACAATTAAATATCTGTCCCAATCTTCTCAAAATACTTTTACAAACTCATCAAAGAAATCTATTTTTTCTTTTCAAGTCCGATGCTCTATGAAAATTTGGTCTTCATATTCTCTATCTTTATTTATTTTTCTATAATATTCTCTAAATTCCTTTAAGTTCTTTATCATTTTATGTTAAATAAGTTATTAAAAGGTGCTTACTGCTTTTGTGTTTTGTAAGCTAAGCAATGTTTTATATTGTGTAAGGTGTATTTTATCACTGAATGTTTTTTACTCTTATCTTGCTTTGTTTAATAACCAATTTACATATTCCATAAAAGACATTTTAAGAAATGAAACATCTTCATTTTGTTCTTCAACAAATTCATTATAAATTTTTACTGCTATTTCATATTCTTGTTTTGATATTTTCATTTTTTAGTAGTTTATTTCTAAATTGTTTATATAATTTTTAAACTTATCAAATCTTTTAGTTTCAAATAAATTTTCATATTTAGGATTATCTGATGTATATTTTATATATTCTATTACTGATTTAGCACTTATTGGTTTTTCTTCTATTTTTACAATAAAAGATTTATTATACTTAAATCAATTATTCTCTTCTTCTTTAGCACAATGTATATATTTTTCAGTATACCGTATAATATTCCAATTCTTTCATTTTTCTTTAATCCATTTAGAACTTTCTAAATCTTGTTTTTCTTTTTGTTGTATTTCTAATGGTTCTAATTTTTCTTTAATAAATTGTTTTACATAATCTGGTTTAGGATTTTTATTCATTATCATTACTCTTAAAGAATGAAATCTTTCTTTTTTATCTTCTTTTAAATATTGTTCTAAACTTAAAGTATTATAATATTTAAGTAATTCACTACATTGTTCAGTATCTTTATAAGT
>WFMP01000239.1 GCA_015489035.1 Candidatus Altimarinota bacterium | reverse complement strand
CTATAATAAAAAGTATGAATCTAAATAAAATGATTATAAGTGATTATCAGCTGGTGCTTTATATATTGCATACTTCAATAGATAAGAGTATTGGACATGTACTCCAAAGGCTTAGTCGTCTTAAAGAGATGATTAACGAAATGGGATATAACATTTTACATGAAATATTGAATCACAATAGCATATAAATTTATAAATACAAGGATATTACACTATGAATAATCATTATAAAAATATAGCAGAAGATTTTAATAAAGTTTGGAATTTTTCTAATAAGTATAAAAAATGGGCAGTTGAAAAAATAGGTTATCATTTAAAATTAAATAATAAAGATATTTTTGTTGATATTGGTGGTGGCACAGGAACATTTACAAATATGATTGCAGAACAATTTACACCAAAGAAAGCTTATTGTGTTGAACCAGAAAGAAATATGTGTAATATAGCAAAACAATATACTAATATTAAAACAATATGCTCGGATACATTTTATTTTATTAATAATTTAAAATATAAATATAATAAAATCTTATTTAAAGAAGTTATACATCATATAAAAAATAGAAATACACTGTGGAATAATATTTACAATACAATAGAAAATAATGGCAGAATATTAATATATACACGACCTAAAAAAATTAAATTTCCCTTATTTGAAAAAGCAAAACAAGAATTTTATAAGAATCAACCATCGTATGATTTAATGATTTCAGAATTAAAAAATAATGGATTTAATGTTGAATTATCTATTGAAAGTTTTACTTTCAAATTACAAAAAAAAGAATGGCATAATATGATTAAAACAAAATTTATGTCTGATCTAAGTATTTTTTCTGATAGAGAAATTCTAAAAGGGATAGAAGAAATAGAGAATAAATATAATACTAAATTTTATAATATAGAAGACGAAATCATTTTCATAAATGCTTATAAATAATTTTTTCCAAATTTTTTTATATAGTCTTCTGATAGAGGTTCTTTCCTGTAATCTAAAAACAACTCTGTGTCTTTATGAATATCAATATTAGCAATTATGCTCATAGAATTTCTATCAATTTCACAATTAGGATTTCGTGAATGATTAATAAAACCATAAGATGTTCTATGTTCTCTTACTAAATATACATTATTTTTTAGTGCATTCCATTCACCAGTAAAATGTTTATTTTTAATAAAATCTTTATTTACTATTTTTCCGTTTAATGAAAATATAGATTGTCTTTTTAGTATTCTTTTGGAAGTATATAAACCAAATCCATGCACTTTGCTAATATTAATATATAAATCAGAATTTAAAACATTATATTGTATGTAAGCATTTGATAAAATATAATTTTCAATTGTTGCATTAAAGCTAATAGTGGCTGCAATATTAGATATATTTACTAACGGTAAAGACATATTTAAAAGTTGAAAAATGAAAATGCGACTATCATTCTTAATATCTTTAAGAGAAATATTATTTTTAACTAATAATACATAAATAATATCATTAAAATTATTTATTTCTATTTCTAATTTTTTATTACAATCATATAAAATAAATTCAAAATTCATCAAATTGAATAAATGTAAAAATTGATTATATTGATTTGAATTAATTGAACTATCAATGCCTATAAATATTTTTCTATTTTTATTTTTTCCTAAAAAATTATTAAATAGAGATTCTTTACTTATAATCATATTTCTGTATTTCTTGTTTCGTGAATATAAATATACGCCGTATCAGGATACCGTTTTAGTAGCTTTCCTTTTGCTTCTTCCCAAGAGGTTGCAACAACTTGTGTCATTGTTGTATTGGGTAAATAATCATCTAAATCTGGTTCTTCTTTAAAGTTCTGTTTTTTTATATTTTTTTTATAAAAATACAATTCTGCAAAATATTTTTTTTTCATTTTTTCATTTTTCCTTTCATATATATACGACCACCAACTAATATAAGAATTGTTATTATTAAAATTATTAATGTAGTAGCATAGTCCAGATAATTAGGATAACATGTATCTTTCTTCAAGGATACATAATCACTAAAAATAGTGTATATTGCAAATATTTGAATGGATCCAATTATAATTATTCCATAGTTTAGTTTTCGATTTGTTTTATCTGCTTCCATTTGAAAATGTTTATTAATATATTCTTTTTGAACTTCAAAAGTTTTCTCGATAAAACTTCTATCTTCTTCCATATGCCATAAAATTTCTATATTTGTAAATTCTTTATAATATTTAGGAAACAACCCAGACTTGTATGTTTTATAGCCCAAATATTCTTTGTGATATAAAATCTTTAATCTATCAAAATCTATAACTTCTTCTTCATTAAAAGTATGTTTATTTGATAAAGTTTGTATTTTTGTTTGAAAATAATTTTTATAAACTCTCAATAAATAATAGGTCAATTGTAAAAAGATAAGCATACACAAATATCTTTGACTTACATTTTTAGGAACATCTTTAATAATTCCATAATTCCAACCAATATGAATAAATGAATTTTCATATTCTTTTGTAATTAATGCAGAAGTATTTCTTTGTTCTATATCTTCTTCATTTAAAAATAGTTGTGATAAATCATTATTTCTATTAAATCCGTTAATAAGAATAAGTGGATAGCTTGAATCGATGGTAAAGTTGTTTTCTGAAATCAAGGAAAGATTACTGTTTAATATTTTTTTTATATTATCATTAATTATATTCATTGATTTTATTTTTACTTTATTATAAAATTTTTTTGTATTAGTTTCATCAAATAAATTTCTATTATGCATAATATCTTTTATAAAATTATTACAGTTGTTAAAATTCAAATTAGTAAATGTAAATTCGAATAATATTAAAAAATTATGTTTTTCATTCACTATTAATTTAGCATCTAAATTTAACGGAAAGGTTTTGTATTCTAAATCTACTGGATTGATAAGATTTTTATACATTTTAGGATTTAAATTTCTTTCTTTTAATATAGAATCTTTAATATTTAAATCATTGCTAAAATCGCTTAAATATTCATCTTTAGTATCTAATAATTCCCAATTTTTTTCAGAAAAAAATGTATTATCGTTTCCCTTATTCAGTTTAAGTATTATTTTTTCAACTAAATTATTATTATGTTTATCGAAAACGACAGGGGATAGTAAAATAATTTTAATATTTTTCAAATAAAACACCTTTTAAATTTAATTTATTACAATTTTAGCCAATATTTCCAAAAACTTGATTTATTGGTTGTAAATTTCACAAACATTCTTATATTTTTTTACTTTTTATCTTCCAATACAATATTTTCAAATGTCAAGACTACTTAAATTAGTACCATGAGGCTGCCTCCTGTACATTAAATTTTCCCATCCACTATACCAAAAGAATCCCCTGTTCATCGGAGTTTTAAAGGATTTTGATAATTATTTTGGTAACTATAGAGACCGTAAAAATTCTCCTATAATAACAAAGAGAGAATTTAAGTAGCATATCGATAAAAATTCTGAATCTATTTAAGCTGAGTAAGATCATGACACAGTTGGATTGCTACACGCAAAAGTCGGATGAGAAGACAACATTTAACACATAGTAAATATTTAAGAATAATAAAGATTTTTTCTAAAAATACTGTAAACTTCGGAAAAGCCTTATATAGCCCTAAATGAAGACTTTAAAGGATATGAAACTATAAGTAAAATTCAAACATTTTACAGAAAAGCCATAAATAATGTCCCATAAATCTCTATAATTCGTATTTTCCTATTGATGTTGAGACAT
>WFMP01000238.1 GCA_015489035.1 Candidatus Altimarinota bacterium | reverse complement strand
AGTAAATATGATTTATGAGAATTCATAATTTTATCAGAAAATGAAAAACATAAAATCATAAAAGATGCAAAAGACAATTATTATGATAAACAAATATATAATTATAAATTTATATATAATTGATAACCTTTCCTTATCAAAATAAATATATTTGAGTTATTTCTAATATATGTAAACATACTAAAACATAATAAACAAGAATGTAAAACATTTATTTGCTTTTTTAAATTTTTTAGTTATTATAAATAACAGTTAAGTACTAAGATGTTTGGGATAACACCCACATACTTGGGCTTCCAACTAAATTAGATGGATTGACATAACCAAATGTTAGCTATCATTAAGTTGGGGGTTTACGGAATGATTTTATATAAACTAGCTTAACAAAATAGAGTTATTTTATATAAATCATTCTAGTAGGCTCCCTATCATCTAGGAATTCTAGATCAAAAACAAAAATAAAAATAAAGATTTAATCTCCTGCATTCAGGGGATTTTTTTATAAAAATATGTATTGAAAATAAACTACTAAAAGTTATTATAACATCCACTTACTCATTTTTTTATATTTAATAGAGGATTATGACAAAAGAAGAAATTAAACATTTATCGAAGCTATCAGCAATTCAATTATCTGAGAATGAACTTGAAGATATGAAAGATAATTTTGATGAATTATTAAATTTTGTTTGAAAATTACAGTCTATAAATACAGAATGAGTCGAAAAAATGTATACTCCTGTATCTAAAAGTAAATTAGATTACAATAGACAAACAAACACGGAAGTAAACAAAACACAATTATTGAAAAATTCTCCACAAGAAGTTGAGAATAATATGATAGTTATCAAAAGTTCAACTGTTGAACACTAAAAAGTTTATTATTTTATTAATTAATATATTATAAATGGCTAATTGAAAAACACCATTAGAGAACATTAGAAATATTGGTATATTTGCTCATATTGATGCTGGTAAAACAACATTTACTGAAAGAGTTTTATACTATACTGGTAAACAACATAAAATTTGAGAAACTCATGATGGTGAAGGTACAATGGATTGGATGGAACAAGAAAAAGAAAGAGGTATTACAATTACTTCTGCTGCTACAACTTGTTTTTGGCAACATAACCAAATCAATATTATTGACACACCTTGACATGTAGATTTTACTATTGAAGTAGAAAGATCTCTAAGAGTTTTAGATGGTTGAGTTGCTGTATTTGATGGTGCTGCTTGAGTAGAACCACAATCTGAAACAGTTTGGAAACAAGCAACAAGATATTGAGTTCCTAGAATGTGTTTCTTGAACAAAATGGATAAAATGGGTGCTGATTTCAAAATGGCTTTAGATTCAATTCAAGATAGATTAGATGAAAAAGCTATTGCTATCCAAATACCTTGGGGTGAAGCTGATACTTACACAGGTATGATAGATTTAAGAAAAATGAAAGCTTATACTTTTGAAAATGAATATGGTAGAGATATCATAGAACATGAGATACCAGATGAATTACAAGATATGGCTGAAGAATATAGAGAAATTATGCTTGATGCATTAAGTATGTTTGATGATGAATTAGCTGACAAATATATGGAAGGTGAAGAAATCTCTATAGAATTAATGGACAAGGCTATAAGAAAAGGAACATTATCTATGGAATTATTCCCTGTAATGCTTGGTACTGCTCTTAAAAATTCTTGAGTACAATTTGTATTAGATGCTGTTAATTTGTATTTACCTTCTCCTGTAGATACTGGTGATATCGTTGGTACAGATCCAAAAACTTGAGAAGAAATTGATTTAAAACCTTCAGAAGATGAAGAATTCTCAGCTCTTGCATTTAAAGTTGCTACAGATCCATTTGTAGGTACATTAACTTTTGTTAGAGTTTACTCTGGTGTTGTTAAATCTTGAGACACTATATTAAATGCTAGTACAGGTAAAAAAGAAAGAGTTGGTAGATTGTTACTTATGCATGCAAACAAAAGAGAAGAAATTTCTGAAACATCTGCATGACATATTTGTGCTTTCTTATGATTAAAAGACACTAAAACTTGACATACTCTATGTTCTCAAGCTAAACCAGTATTATTAGAATCTATGGAATTTCCAGATCCAGTAATTAGTTTGGCTGTAGAAGCAAAAACAAAGAAAGATCAAGAAAAAATGTGAGTTGCTCTTGGTAAATTATCAGATGAAGATCCTTCATTTAGATATTACACAGATCAAGAAACTCTTCAAACTATTATTGCTTGAATGGGTGAATTACATTTAGATATTATTGTTGATAGACTTAAGAGAGAATATGGTGTAGAAGTAAATACTGGTGCTCCACAAGTTGCTTATAGAGAAACTATCAAATGAACTGCTGAATGAGAAGGTAAATTTGTAAGACAATCATGAGGTAGAGGTCAATACTGACATGTTGTTGCAGAAGTTGGTCCTTCAGATTCAGATGAAGATTTCGAATTTGAAAATGCTATAGTTTGAGGTACTATTCCAAGAGAATTTATACCATCTATAGAAAAATGAGCAAAAGAAACTATGGAAAAATGAGTTCTTGCTGGTTATCCTGTAATAAATGTTAAATTTAAAGTATTTGATGGATCTTACCATGATGTAGATTCTTCTGAAGTTGCATTTAAAGTTGCTACATTCAGAGCTATACAAGATGCTTTCAAAAAAGCTGGTGCTGACATCTTAGAACCAATCATGAAAGTTGAAATTACTGTTCCAGAAGATTATGTTGGTACTGTAATTGGTGATATTTCTTCAAGAAGAGGTAGAATCGAAACACAAGAAAATAGAGGTAAAGATGTTGTAGTTAAAACATTTGTACCATTATCAGAGATGTTTGGTTATGCTACAGATTTAAGATCAAATACTCAAGGTAGATGAAACTACTCTATGGTATTCGAAAAATATGAAGCTGTTCCAAATAGTATGAAAGAAGCAATTATTAAAGAAAGATCAGGAAAATTCAAATCTCTTGATGATGAATAATTAAAATATTAAGAAGCTATAAAAGGCTTCTTTTTTTATTTGTAAAAATTTCTATTGTTTATTTAAGTCCAGACTTTAATCCGTAATTTTATAGAAAAAATAATTATTCTAAGTAAATTATTTAAAATAACTCTTTAAAAGCAAGTAAAAGAGTCCGGATTTTTTATACTAATTTTTTTTATTTATCTCTATAAAAAACACCTTATTTCTTTTTGATTCAAGCACATTATTTAATATTTCCTTTTTCTTCTTTTGATATATATTATTATCTAATTGTACATTAAACAATATAATAAATAAATAATCCCATTTAGGTAAATAAGCATTAATTTTATCTGGTATTGTTTTTAATCATGACATAGTGGTTGGTCATTTTATTTCGATAGCTATATCATCTATTATAACATCTGGTCTTGAATAATCTCTACTTTCTTCTATTTTTACATTTGGATAATTATTTTTTAAATATCATGCTAATTCCATCTGATATAATTTTTCTTCTTTATGTAATCTTATTGGAGTAAATTCAGATAATTTATTATGTAGATTTAATATAAAATCAGGGTATCCTCTCTTAATCTTTCTTTTTTTATATAATTTATAAATAAAGTATATAAGAAATAATATTACTAAACTTATAATAAATATATAAAAATACATCCTCATTTTATTATAGTGTGGTTTTATATATACATAATATATAAAAAACACAAATACAGTAATACTTATTGATAATTCTAATGTGTTGTCAAACCCATTATTCCTCCTTTTTCTTCTTTTTTTAGTCATAGTTAATTTATTTATAATTAAAAAAATTAATACCAACTATGTTATACAAAAAAATAAAGAAATCAAATAATAAGTTTTTAACTATTTCAAAATAATATTTTTGTTTTTAATTCTGAACTTTTTATAGCTCTTTTTTTATTTCTAAATTGAAAAACTCATATTTTTGAGTAAAAAATAAGTAATTACTTTTTAACCATATTTTTATGAAAATACATAAATTACCCAAAAATATTACAAATATTTTATCTGCTTGAGAAGTTGTAGAAAGACCCTACTCTGTTGTAAAAGAGTTGGTAGAAAACAGTATAGATGCCCAAGCCACACAAATTACCATAGATATCCAAAAGTGAGGAAATAAACTCATAAATATTTTTGATAATGGAACTTGAATAGAAAAAGAAGATTTACCTTTGACTATCACTGAGTATGCAACAAGTAAAATTTCAAAATTAGAAGATATTTACAATATTTGAAGTTTTTGATTTAGATGAGAGGCTTTGAGCACTATTGCAGAAGTAAGTAAATTTAGAATTCAAAGTAAAACTAAGCAAGAACCTATCTGATATGAATTAAGTAAATTATGAAAAGATGTAAATATTCAGCCTGTTCCTTTAAATTTTAAACATGAGACAAATATTATTGTTCAAGATTTATTTTACAATGTGCCTGTAAGAGCTAAATTTCTAAAATCTGAACAAACTGAATTTAAGTATATTCAGGAGCTTATTACAAATTTTGCTATCAAAAATTTTAATATTGAATTTAAACTTCTTCATAATGGGAAAATAATAAAACATTTTACAAAAACTAACTCTATTTTTGAAAGATTACAACAAATTTACCCAAAATCTTGGGAAGAAAATTTAGTCAATTTGGAGCATAAAGATGAAAATTATGAAATTTATGGAGTTATTGGGAAAAGTATATTAAAATTTAATTCAAATAAAATAAAAATATTTATCAACTCAAGACCTGTAAAAGATAAAATAATTCAAAAAGCTGTTATGCAAGCATACTCAAGATGGCTTGAACCAGGACTTTATCCGTTTGTTATTTTATTTTTGAATATTAAACCAGATTTGGTAGATGTAAATATTCATCCCAGAAAAGAAGAAGTTAAATTTTTGGATCCAGGAAGTATCTACAATTTAGTTTTAAACACTATCAAAAAAACTATAGAGCAAGAAAAATGAATTGAAGATAAAACAAATTATGTAGATTTTTATAAACAAAAATTTTGAAATTATAAACAAACTAAATCTAGCCTAAATATTGAAGATATGAAGAAAGTAGGAGAAACTATCAAACAGGAAAATTTAGATTTAGATTATCAAACAAATTTCTTATTTCAAGAAAATCCAATAGATAATTGAGAATTTAACATTATCGGGCAAATTTTTGATAGTTATATTTTATTTCAAAAACAAGAAGATTTCTACATTATGGATCAACATGCAGTTGCTGAAAGGATTATTTTTGAAAAAATGAGAAAAGAATATAACAAAGATAAACAAACTTTACTTTCTGTTCCTTTGACTTTTGAGATTATTCAAAAAAATGACCAAATTTTAGAAAAAATGCAAGAATTATGATTTGATATTAGTTATTTTGGAGAAAAAAAAGTAATACTCTACTCTGTCCCTGATATTTTAGAAAAATATAAAATAGATATTGCAAATCTAATAAATAATTTGATAAATTCAAATTTAGAAGATATAAACATTGATAAAATACTTGAACAGACTTTGGCTACCAAATCGTGTAAAGCTGCTATCAAAGCTAATCATAAATTATCAAATTTAGAAATACAACAACTTATAGAAGATGGACAAAAATATATTGATGGATTTTTTGTATGCCAACATGGAAGACCATCAGTTGTAAAAATTTCAAAACACGATATTGACTGATTTTTTGATAGAAAATAAATATTTGACTATTTTAAGTTTTTTTTTACAATATAACTAATTTAACAATAAAAGTAAAAAATAATGCATTTACCAATATTTCTAATTCCTATAATTATCTGATGAATTATACAGTTCATTAAATTAGTAATTGATGGAATTAAATGAGACACTATAGATTTTGATAAACTTTTTACTGCTGGATGATTTCCATCTGTTCATAGTGGATTATCTACAAGTTTATTGGTAAGTATATGATATGTAGATGGAATAAATTCTAGTTTATTTGCTATTACTTTGATTTTTAGTATTCTTTTTTGGTATGATGCATCAAATGTAAGATATCAAGCAGGAAAACATGCAGAAGTAATAAATAAAATGAGAAACCAACTTTCAGATATATTTCAAATGGAATATTGCACTACAAATATAAAAGACAAATTAAAAGAAAGACTTTGACATACTTTCGGAGAAGTACTTGGATGAATTATAATATCTGCAATACTAACTTTTGCTCTAATTTACTGATTAAAATATTTTTGAATACTAATTTGATAATTTTTGCATTATTTTAAATTTTAAATATAATAAAGAAAAGTTTATAACAAAAATAAAATAAAAGATGAAAATAATAGTTCCAAAACATGTAGAAGCAGGACTTTTTGATATGTGAATAGATGTAGGACCATTTAGATTAAAAATGTGGCAACTTTTTTTGGTTGCAATATGAGTAGCTATTACTATGGCTATCATGAACGGACTTATGAAACATTGAATGTGAAAAATACCTGCATTTATCATAGCAAGTCCTGGACTTATTTTGATGTTGTTTATAGCATTTTTTAGAAAATCTGAATTAGCTATTATCCCTTTTGGTGCAAAACTTATAAGAACTTATGTTTTACAAAGTCCTAAAACATTTCAAAGGAATACTGCTAAACCACCAGAACGGGAGATAAAATTACAATTTGCAAAAATGAATAAATGAGAAGAAAAAAATATTACTCAAAAAACTTTGAATAAAAATGAGTTAGAAAAAAATATAGAAGTTCTTACTAAATGGTAAGAGCTTTTTTTTGACATAATTTTCAAAATCCTTAATATAGTTTGTATACAATTTATAAAATAAATATAAAAAATGACTAATAATTTAGAAAATTGATTTAATCCAAAAGAAAAACTTGATACTAACAAAAATTGAAGACTTGACGAATTAGATGCATTAGAAACTCAAATTTGATTATCTCAACTTGAAACTCAAACTATAAATGGTGCTGCTACAAGACTATTTCCACAATATGATAACTGTCTCTTATACACATCTCCGAGC
>WFMP01000237.1 GCA_015489035.1 Candidatus Altimarinota bacterium | reverse complement strand
TCAGCAACTCAAGCTATATCAGATTCAAAATCTCATTCATCCAAATTTAATGCAATTTCTTTAAATGTTCAAGCTGGAATATTAAAAATTCATTCTTGATAATATGGAGCATAAGAACTCTTAAATAACTTACTATCAAAAGCAAATTTTTCAATAATATTATCATTTACCTTATCAAAATACTCTCATAAAACTCATTTCTGATCATCAGATATATTTTTATCCACTGAATAATTAATCAAAGTTGTATCAGAATAATCCAAAACAGAAACTACATCATTTCAATGTTCTTTCCAAAAATCTTCTAATTTTCAAAAGATATCATCTCTTGTTTGTTTTGTATTCAAAGAAAGAACATCTACATCATCAGGATTTTTCTTTCCATAAAGATATTCTGTAAAAGTTTCTTTTCATCAAGGTTTTATTCCTTTTTGTTTAACAACATAATCAAATATAGTTAATACCTTATTTAATCAATATTTATCTGTAGCGAACAATCAAATAGGAATTCAATATGTTCTACAAATCTTATTAAATTGGTTTCAAAATCATTCATTAAAATTATTATACAAATATCATGTAAATATAAATGAACTAATAATTTTGTAATAATCTACATATTTATCTTGAGAATCTATAACTTCAGTAATAGCTTTTAATCATCATAAAGAATTTGGAGGTCTATTATTTGAAATATAAGACTTTAATCCATCATAAATAGTATAATAATTTGCTTTTGTAGCTTCTGATCCATATACTTCATTTACTTTTGAATCTTGATATAAATTGATAGTTCATCATTCTACTGCAGGTCAAAATCTATTTGAATATTTATCTCATAAACTATCTGAATCTTTCAAATAAAACATCTCTGAATAAACAAGATCTTGCTTCAATTTAGCATTTGTTGGATCTCTTTTCAAAACTTCCTCTTGTTTATCTCTAATTAATCTCCGTTTTTGATAATGAGTTTCTCATAATAGAGCTTTTATCCAATATCATTTTCATTCATATTTTGCTAAAGCTCTAAAATAAGGACTAGGTCATTTTTCAATAGCATAAAGCAAATATCAAGCTGCTTTAAGTTGTTGTCTATATCATAATTTTTCTCACTTCTCAACTTTTTTAAATATTTCTCTTTCTATAATATTTGCAGCATCTTTACCATGATTTGGTCATTTTCACTCACCTGTCCTATCAAGCCTTGCTTTTGCATTTTCAATTCTCTTAAAAATCTTAGAATGCTTTTCTCAAGCTGCCTCCATTTTTACGTCACCAAGTATCCACCAATTTGGTAGCTTACTAGCCATCTTTTCATACATCTCTGCTGCTCTAAGTTCATCATCTTCTTTAAAATAATATTTAATATTTTCAAAAACTTGTTTTCATGACAATAGAACATCTGCCAAAGCAAACCATCTTCATTGAGATCAACCTCAAGGTTTTACTTGTGCATTTTGTTGAATAGTTCCAAATTCTTTTTCAGTCCAAGGACTCAATTTATTTTGCATAAAAATCATCATAAAAGTATTGAAATCTACTTTTTTAGAAAAATTATTGTCATATGGATGAGTTAATAAAATTCAGTCATTTTGTACTTCTATTCCATAAACCTCAAAATGATCATTCCATTTTCATCAAGTTTTTCAAGAATTTTTATCATTTCAAATAAACTTAATTTCTTCATCATTTTCTTTATTTATTAATTTTCAATTTTTAACTTCTATATTATATTTCCATGTAGAAAGTCATTTTTCTAATCATTGATAATCTGACTTTAAATCTATATTTTTCAAAGAATCTCAAAAACTATCTTTATTTTCTACTTTTTTAAATTTAAAAATATTTCAAGAATTAATAGACTTTAATTTCTTCAAAATATCAGCATTCATAGGGACTGTTATTTCTTCTTCTCTATTTTCAAGTGGAATAGCTCATCATCATAATTTCAAAACATAAGTTCAAGCTTCTTCATCAATATTAACTATTTCTCCATAATACCAATTATTTATCAATCAAGGATATCATAAATTAATTCATTTAATTTCTAAAATAGTTCATACTTCAAAACCAGCATGAATATCTCATTCTAATTTTCAAAATTCTTTATTAAAGTTTTCTATCCTTTCTTCCTTGCTTTCTATATGTTCTTCAGTTTTATTTTGTTCTGTATCTTTGATAGCTTCTTCAATTTTTTCTTCATTATATTCCTTTACTTTGTCTTCTGCCACCACTCAAATATTAGACAAAACTATATCTTTCAAATCAACATTAGAATTTAAAACTAACTTTTTATCTTCAAGTTTTTCAATATTTGTAATAGTATAATTTTTATAAATTGTTCATAATAACTTTTGATCTCATATCCAATAAGGATTTTCATAAATTTCAAATTCTCAGTTTACACCATCCAAAACATATCAAGTAAATTCATATTTATTTCAATCCTCATCTTCTTCATTTCCATTTTCATCTTTATATTTGATTTTTATTTTTGTCCATCAACTTAATTTTTCAGTTTTTTCAATTCAGGTATTATCTTGATAAGATACTTCAGTAAAATATTTATCTAAACCCGAAAGATTTGAAAAAAAATCTACATCATTACCATTTATAGTAAAAATAACTTCTGGAGCTGTTACAAACAATTCATAGAATTCTATATCTTGAGGGAAATATACTTGTTTATCTACTTTTACTTTTCTTCAATTATAATCTATCTCTTTAATTCAAGGATCTAAAAGTTGATTTAAAATAATTTTATAATTTTCTTTTTGAGTTTCATCAAGTTTATAAGTTCTTGCTATCAAATCCACAGTATGATCAATATATTTGTCTTTTAATCAAAACTTAGATAACAAAATAATAATTTCATCTTCTGATAATTGTTCCTTATTTAAAATCTTACTTAAAATATTTGACAAACCTTCTTCTTTATAATTTACTTCTTTTTCCTTTACCCAGTTTAAAAAATCATCTTGCTCTGACAAATATTGTTGAATAATTTGTTTTTTAACTTTAATTTCACAACTTTCATCTCCATCACAATTTTGTAATTTTAATACATCAGTACTTGATAAATTTGGTTTTACATAATTATTCCAAATATTATTCAAATCTTCTCATTCAACAATATTATATTTTCAGATAATATCTCATAAAATTGGTAATTTTCACAATTTCATAAAATCTTGCTCAGACAAACTAACTTTTTCAGCAATTAATTCTGCTGTATTTGCAATATTTGCATTAAACAATGTATTTTGAATATCAAAAAGTTCATCAATTTGTTCTTGTGTAAAATCAACTTCATCATCTATTTCTTTTTTTAAATATTTACTTTCTTGTTTACTTATTACTTTATCTACTACTAATTGATTCAAAATTTCTTTATTTAATACTTTCACATTTTTAAGTGCTAATTTTTGTTCCTTAGATAACTTATTCAAAAAATCTGAAAAATATGTTCTAATATTTGCAAATATACTATTAACTTGCTCATGACTAGTTATATTTTCTGGTAAAAATTGTTTTAAATCAAAATTTTCACTTATTCACAATTCAACTATTTTTTGCTTAATCTTAGTATCAAAACTATTTATCACAGATTTAACTGCATTTTTTCTTTTGAAAGTTTTAAAAATATCCTTTGTTAATGACTGCTCCAAAGTATAATTTGATTGTAAATAAAGATTTTTTATATCATCAAAAGTAATCTCTCTTCATAATCTCAACTTAACTTGTTCTATAATTTCATTTTTATCTTGAGAACTTATGTAAGACAAAAAAATATCTTGCAATGACATTTTTCATAAAGAATCTTTATTTTGTTCATAATATTCTTTTACTCACTCTGCAATAGTAGCAAAAAGTTCTTCCTGTGTTTTATTAACTTCTTGATTTTCTGGATTTAAACTTTCTTGTTGCTCTAAATCCTCTGTATTTTGTGTATCAGTCATAATTTCTAAAAAATATATAAATAATTGGCTTCATTATAACTAAAACACTATTTTTTGTCAAATAAGATAATAAAAAAACCAGAAGACAAACAATCTTCTGGAATACTAGAGCTAATTTCTATACATAAGTGCTTGAAACATTTTATACATACCATATACATACAAAAAGAATGCTAAAAGTTGTAAAAATGTGTAAGAAACAAGAAGTTCCAACAATAATGATAACATAGCAACTATAAATAATTCAACTCCAATCAAAACTAAGAAACCAAATTCTTTTTTGATACTACTACTCTCTTTTTGTAACATTACAATCAGACCAATAGCTAATGATAGTAAATATAAATTACTAGATGTAATCATTTCACCCGGAATATATTTACTGGAAATTGAAGCTAAAATAGCAAATATTATAGCTAAACCAAAAACCTTTAACTCTTTCACAACCTTATCTTTTTTCATAATAACCTCCTTCTTTAAGATTCTTAGCTCTAGTAAATTGCATAATAATAAAATACTAATTAAAGTCAATATCTATTTCATACCTAAATAAACTACATAAGCAATAAATAACAAATACAAAGCTAATAAGAAGAAACTATCTTTTTTTCATAATCATTTTTTAGATAAAATAAGAAAATACATAATTACTGAAATTAATAAAAATATAAATATACTCACATTCTGATTAAAATTTATATGAGGATGTAATCACATAAACAAAGTTCAAATTAAAATAGGGAGTCCTAATCAAATACAAATATCAAATATATTTGAACCAACTGCATTTCCCATTCATGCATCAATATCTCATTTTTGTACAGATTTCACTGAAAGTAATGCATCTGGAATAGATGTGATACCTGCAAGTAAAACCAATGAAACTACCAGCATACCAATATGTAAAGTTCCTCAAATCCATGTTGCAGCAACTACCGAAGCTTCGACTCATACATAAATCAAAGTTAATGATAATAAGATCAAGAAATAATTAACTTTTTTATCAGCAACTTCGGTATATGCTTTTTCAATTTCTTCTTCATTAGTTTTTCTATGTTTTACACTATGTTTATAAAGTGTAATCAAATACACTACATAAAGTAAAATTAAAGCTATTCACATAATTGTTAATGCTCAAGAAAATATACCTAGTATAAAAATCAAAATTGATAAAATATAGAAAATACTATCTCTTTTTATTCATCATAAACTTATTTTTATATTTTGTGTTCCTTTATAAAATAATAATACAAAAGCAGGAATAATTAAAATATTAAAAACTGCTGATCATCAAATAGTTCCTATTCACACTTCCAATCATTTATTTCACAATACCATAAGTCAAACTAATGCTGTAAGAAATTCAGGTAAAGATGAACTTGCTGCATCAAAAGTTGCTCATCTTACAGAACCTGGTATTTTAAGTTTTCTTCATAAAATTCACAATTCTTTTTCCAGCAATCAAGCAGATAAATTCAATAAAATCATAACTACTACGAGACTTACTATAACTGTTAATCAATTTGTTGAGATAAATCAAAGATACTGTTCTAACATATTTTTTTATTATTTTTTTAAAATTTTATAATTTGCTTAAATCTTCCAAAAATAAAGGATAATTGTTATATTTTCTAATTCTAGAGATTTTTCATTTCCATTTTCCACAATTTAATCATAATTTTCAAGTTATATAAGTTTCTAACTGTCCTGAATAATTAAGTTCTACAAATATTAATTTCTCAACTTCTCTGCCTTCGATAAAGTTTTGTAATTCATCATCTAATGGCTGTAATACTTCTATTACTATAATTCAATAATCAGAATTTTGTTTTACATATTCTTCCAAAACTACTCTATTTATTCACATAGTTACAAAAAACTTTTTTGCATTCTCATTTATCACCGTAAAACCTCTAAAGTTTTCATTAAACTCATTTTTCTTAAAAGTTTCCAATTTTTTATGTCTTTTTTCTGTCATTTCAACTTTTTCCTCTGGGTCTTCAGTTACTGATCAAGATTCTGTATGTTCATAACTAGTAGCTATAAAATCTCCATTTTCTAATCAAGGGTAAGTATAAGGAGAAATTCCATCTTCTGTAAGTTTATATCTTAAAAATTTATCATTTTCAATATTTTGAATTCACTCAAAAACTTCTTTATTTTCTGGATTAAACTTAATATTATCTAATTTTTTATCTTTTGACTCTAAATTTCTTTTTAAATCTGTAGAAAAATAACTTTCTGAAAATTGTTTATCAAGCAAAATAATAATAGGATGTTGATAATAATCTGACCAATTCAAAACTTTTTGAGTTAAATCATAAGCATTTTGAATATTTGATGGGTAAACAACTATAGGCTTTGTATCTCAAAAACTAGCATTCAAAGCATAAAGCAAATCTCCTTGTTCTGTAAAAGTAGGAGTTCATGTAGAAGGGCCTCATCTTTGAGACATAATATAAACTCATCAGATTTCCATTTGGTTTGCCATAGAAATTGTTTCACTCATAAGAGCAAATCCACCACCAGAAGTTCAACACATAGACCTTTTACCTGCAAATTTTGCACCAAGCATACTCATAGCTACTGCAATCTCATCTTCTCATTGAAAAAACTCAACATTTTTATGTTTTGTAATATATTTGATCAATGTCGAAGCTGGGGTCATAGGATAAGCACTGTAAAAACTCAAAGAAGCATCCACGGCTCCTTCAGCTACTGTATAATTTCCATCGATAAATTCTTTTTTTCATAAATTTTCAATATCTAAATTTATCTTTTCCAAATCTTTTGCTAATTCAACTCATTTTTCAAGTGCTTTTTGATTTCTTTCTTGAATAACTTGAGGTATTTTTTTATTTCAAAAATAATCTTTTACTATTTGATTTATTTCTTCAATATTTTTTCAAATCATAGTAAAAAACATAGCAACAGAAACCATATTTACCATATCTGTTTTCTCTATTTCTACAATATTTTTCAAATTATAAACTTTCTCATTTCTCGTAATTCCTAACTTATCATAAGCAAAAAATAAATCTATATTTGATGATAAAAACTTTCAATCAGAAGAAATATAATTCATAAAAATATTATTTCCTCATTTTATGATACTTTGATATTCTTTATCTCAAATCACATCATATCATAATTTTGAAAAATAGTCTCAGACTATCAATCAAGCAGTATTCACACCTGATCAAGCCGGACCAGAAAAAGCAATTGTATATTTCATATTTTAGTTATTTTTTTAAATTTTAAATATCAATAATTTACTCATAAACCATATCTTTTCAATTGAAAATATTTACTCAATAATTATTATAACCAATAGATTTTAATTTATAAATACTATAAAATATGAGAGAAATAAAAGTTGTTTGACACAAAATTCCAGACACAGACTGTACTTTATCTGCTATCATTATGGCTGATTATTTAACAAAAAAATGATACAAAGCTAATCCTTATATTCAATGAAAATTAAACAAAGAAACTGAATTTGTTTTAAGTAAATTATGAGTAGAAACTCCTGAAATAGCTACTAACTTCCCTGCTTGAACAAATGTATGTTTAACAGATCACAATGAAGAATTTCAAACTTTGGACAATTTAGATGAATTAAATGTTGAATATGTAGTTGATCATCATAAAATAAATTTTTCTTGTCCAAATCCTTTATATATGAGATTTGAACCTATTTGTTCTACATGTTCTATCACTTACAAAATGTACAAAGAAGCAGGTTTCGAAATAAGTCCAAAAATTGCTGATTTGATGTTAACTTGAATTTTATCAGATAGTTTGATGTTTAGATCTGCAACTACTACAAAGGAAGATACAATCATAGCAGAAAAATTATTTGAAATTTCAAACATAGAAAATATGGAAGAATATGCTATGGAAATGTTTAATGCAAAATCAGATTTATGAGATATTTCTGTAGAAGATTTAATCAAGTATGATTACAAAGTTTTTGAAACAAACTGAAAAAAAATATGAATTTGAACTCTTGAAACAACAAATCCAGACTATGCTCTTTGAAGAAAAGAAGAAATTATAAACTGACTTAAAGAAATAAAAGAAAAAGATGGTCTAACTTTTATCATGTTATCTGTTGTAGATATTATTAAAGAAAAAAATACAACTATAATTTTAGAAGAAGATTCTTCTGTCATTGGAAAGGTATTCAATACAAAAGTTGAAAGCAATTTAGCTGATTTATGAAATAGACTTTCAAGAAAGAAACAAGTTATGCCACAACTAACCGAATATTTTAGTAAATAATTTTTCTAATGAAAACAAAACTTATAGTAGGGCTTGGAAATCCTTGAAATAAATATGAAAACACTAGACATAACATTTGATTTAAAACAATAGATTTGATAGCAAATTATTCAGAATGAACTCCTTTTATGTTTGATAAAAAATTTAATGGAGAAGTTTCTATAGCAAAGCATGAAAAATATATGCTTATTTTTGTAAAACCACAAACTTTTATGAATTTATCTTGAGATTGTGTAAGTAAAATTTTGAATTATTACAAAATCGAAGCTGAAAATATGTTAGTAATCCACGATGAGATAGACTTAGATCCTTGAATTGTCAAATTAAAATGGAATGGTGGAGACAATGGACATAATGGACTTAAAGATATTACAAAAAAATGTTGAACAAACAAATATTGGAAACTAAAAATGTGAGTTGGGAGACCTCAAGAAAAATCACAAGTAGTAAATTTTGTCTTATGAAAACTTGAAAAAGGAACTCGGGAGAAATTTTTAGAACAAGAAGAATTTATTTATGACTATGTAAGACAATTTTTGATAAATAATTAAAACTTATGAAAAAATATCTAACTCAAGAAATAAAAACCTTGAGTTTTTTTTATTTATTACTAATGAACAATTTATTTATCATTTCTATCCTTGATTTTGGAATATAAAAAGGTAATAATAAACATAATTTTAATTTTATATAAAACTAAATGGAACAGACAAAATTACATAAAACTATAAGAAGCAAAACTATGAAAGCTATCAAGACTTTTGATATGATTCAAGACGGTGATAAAATTTTAATTTGAATTTCATGAGGTAAAGATAGTATGCTTTTGGCAAAACTTTTATGTGAACTTAGAGATAGATCCCACCTAAATTTTGAAGTAAAATGAGTATATATGAACAAAAAATTTCTTATGAGGTGTGAGGTAGATTTTACTGAACAACAAAAGTTTTTTGACAAAATTTGATTAGATATGGAATACATAGAAATAAATCTTCCAGAATGAAGCAAACTTGAAGATGGTATTTGAATTTCTTGCCAATGGTGTTCTTATGCTAGAAGAATTTCTATGTTTAAACTTTGTGAAAAATGGTGATTTAACAAAATAGCTCTTTGACATCATTTGGACGATGGTATCACTACTCTATTTATGAATATGATAATAAATAGAAATGCAACACTTATGCCACCAATAAACAAAATGAAAAGATGAGATTTAACTATCATAAGACCTATGAGTTTTGTGAGAGAAAAAGATATTATGAATTTAGTTTTGAATGAGAAAATCCCATATTCTGGTTGTACTTGTCCTATTTGAGAAAAATCGAAGAGAAAAGAAATCTGAAATTTAATGAAAGTAATCGAAGCTACAGAACCTTGAAGTTTGGAAAATATGTATCATGCAAATATTAAGAAATTCATAAAAGAATATGAAAGCAAATGATGGATTACAGATTAATTTTAGATAATTAAATATATTTTATGAGAACATTAGCTATAGAAACTTCTTGTGATGATACTTCACTTGCCATTGTTAATTATGAAGACTGATTTTTTGATATTGAGAAAATTTTACTACATTCACAAATAGCAGAACACACAAAATTTGGATGAGTTATTCCTGAGTTAGCAAGCAGATTACATGAAGCAAAAGTTATAGATTTAGTTGATAAACTTTGATTAGAAGAAATTAAAAAAGTTGATTTCATATCTTACACTTGCTGTCCTGGTTTGCCTTGAAGTCTACTTGTAGGAAGGACTTTAGCAAATACTTTATCATTATTTTTAAATAAAGAATTAACTCCTGTTCATCATATTAACTGACATATTTTGTCTATACTTTGTGATGAAAATATCAAAAACATTCAATTTCCTTTCGTTGCACTTACTGTCTCTGGCTGACATAACAATCTTTATATAGTAGAACAAGATATTTTAAGTCCGGACTTGAAATCTATAAATAAGTCCGGACTTGACACACTTGCCACTTACATTGAAGAGTTGCAAAACAACTATAGTTTAGATCAAGACGATTTAATTACAAAAGTTTGAAATTTAAAATTTACAAAAATCTGATTTACACTAGATGATGCTGCTGGTGAAGTTTTTGATAAAGTTTCAAGAATGCTTGGTGGTCCCTACCCTGGTGGAAAATGGATATGAGATAAAGCAAAATTATGAAAAAAAATGAATTTTGATTTTCCTAGAATTTGGTTAAAAAAGAAAGAATTCAATTTTTCATTCTCTTGATTAAAAGCATCAGCAAATTACAAAATACAAGAGATAAAAAAAGAAATTTGAGAAGAATTAGATGAGCAAACTATTTGTTCTATAGCTTATGAATTTGAACAAGCTGTAGTAGAAACTTTGTGAAAAAAACTTTTAAAATCAGCTAAACACTTTTGAATAAAAAATATTGCATTAGTTGGCGGAGTAAGTGCAAATGAAGAATTAAAAACATTTATAACAAACCATAAAGAAAAATTTTGAATAAACAACTTTTACACACCCAAAAAACCGTTGTATTCTACAGATAATGCTGCTATGATATGAGTAGCAGGGATTATAGAAAATCTAAAAGATTTTTAATTTTAAAGTTAAAACTAAACAATTATTTTTTAATTACTTTTTTCCCAAATATCAATTTCTTTTTCATTATCTAACTTTACTTTCCAATTTTTTCTGTCAAAACTTTCAGGTTTTCAATCAATATCTATTTTTTCAAACTTAAAATAACCATTCTGATACTTTGATTCATCTAAATTATCTTTATCTTTATCAGATGGAATAAAATCTAACTTAGACCAAGTTTGTGTATTTTCATTATAAACTATCTTAAAAAATGCATCCAATTTTTCTTCTTTACTTTCTTTTTCTTCTAAAGTTTCAGAATCTAAAACAATACTTTTCCAAATCCCATTATCATTAAAATTTAGCAAAAGTCATTTTTCTAACAAAACTACTAATGAAACTTCTTCAGTAAATAATCTATTTTTTTTCTCAGTTTTTATATTTATAACATCCAGAAAATACCTCTCATTTCAAGACAAACCTCATCTTTTACCTATTGTTAAGACAATATCATTATTTTCATAAAACAATTCAGTATTGTTAAACTTTTTTTCTCTCAAAGGAAAAATCTTTGCACCTCTATCTTGTAAACCATCTGAAAAGTAAGTATCCTGCCTTTGAAATTTATATTCATAAGGTCAAAATCTATCTGAAATAAATTCAATAAAAAACTCTCATTTCATTCACAAAGTAAATTTCTTTTTTTCTATTTGTATAGTTTCAACTTGTTGTTTAATAATTTTTCACATTTTTATAATATTTTAATAATTAAATTTTTATACCATTTTAATTAAATTCTAAATTAAATCTAGTTATAATAAAGATATTTTTGCATAACAATAATATTAATATAAACAGATTATCTTTTATATTAGTGATTGTAGTATTCATTTTAATTATTTTCTAAATGAAGCTACTTATTAAATTTTACAATAAACCATTTAGTAACTAAATATCCATTTGTTACACTGACAATTTCTAAATCATCTTTATGAATTGGACTATTTATATAAATCTCTTTATCAAGAAATATTGCTTTATTTTTAATAACAAAAAAATAACTAAAATGAATATAATATTCCAATTCTGATAATATATTAAAAGTAAGATATGGAATAATATTCTCAATTTTTATAAAAACTACAAAAATAGGAAATAAAAAAAAGGAAAAAATAACCAATATTCTTGTTTGCGATGATACATCTGATGTAAAATTATTAAAAGTTTGTAAATAAACCCATATCATAAAAAACAAAAAAGATATCACAAGTCCAAAAACATATCTTATTAAAATTGTTCTCAAATTTAAAGTAATTACATTCTCAAAACTATCCTTATTTATTAACTTCGTTACGAATATATCTTTTAGTTGAACATCAAAATATAAATATTTTAATTTTACAAAAAAATAAAATAATACAGGAAAAAATAGTAACAAAAAAGTTAATAATACAAATCATAACATTCAATTAGATCATAACAGAAACTGATCAATATATGCTAGAACAGCTAACATAAAAGGAAAAATAGCTATAATAATTATATGAAATTTAGTAGAATTATATTCTTTCAAAACACTATAAACTTTACTTTTTCTCAATAACTTCAAATAATTAGAATACACACTTACTCTAGTTACTTTTCCTAAAATATAATTCTGGTTATTCAGAAAATTACCAT
>WFMP01000236.1 GCA_015489035.1 Candidatus Altimarinota bacterium | reverse complement strand
GACTTACAAGAGCAATTGCTACCGCTATGATAGATTCTTATGATGAAGAAAAATATAGAGATCCAAAATGAAATGAACAAACAAGAATAGTTTCAAGATTTCATAAAAATATAGCTCCTATTAAATTTGCAATTTTACCACTTATGGAGAAAAAACAAGAATTAGTAGATATTGCAGACAAAATATTATTAGATTTATCAAAAGAATTTATGTGTGAATATGATGGAAAATGAAATATTGGTAAAAGGTACAGAAGACAAGATGAAATCTGAACACCTTTCTGTGTAACAATAGACTTCGATACATTAGAAGATAACACAGTTACAGTAAGAGATAGAGATAGTATGAATCAAATAAGAGTAAAAATTAAGGATTTAAGAGATGTTTATGAAAATAGTGAAAAATATTTTAACTAAAAAAATAGTCCACTTTTTTAAAGTTGCTTCTTTATAAATTAATAATTTAATATGAAAAATAATTATACTATATTTTCTTATAACATAGCAGATGATCAAAAATGAGAATATTGAAATAGTTGATTACCAACTTTATATTCAATTTTTAAAGAAGATAAAGAAGAAGAAGAAAAAAATAATAAATGAATAAAACAACTTACTGATAAAATTAAAAATATATTTTTTGATTGAAAAACATCTACTGAATTTAAAAAAACTGTAAATAGAATAACTAGTATATATTATATTATGAAATATAAATTTTATGAAGATTTAAGGGATGATGGAACAAGATATTTTGAACATTTAAAAGAAGTTGCAAATATAACTTTAACTTTACCAAATCCTAGTATAAAAAAAGTCGAAATAGCTCTTTGGCATGATGCTATGGAAGATAAAAATATAAGTTTTAATACTATAAAAGATCATTCTTGAATAGAAATTACAATAGGTGTTGAAGCTTTGAGTAAAAAACATTGGCAAGATTATTCAAAAGATAAAAAAGTATGAAAAGAACTTAGAAATAAAGAGTATTTTTGACATTTAAAAAGTTTTAAATCTATGAAAAACTATGTTCAAGAAATTTGTAAAAAAAGAAATGTAGAATTATCAGAAGAAGGAATAAATAGTTTAGTCCAAGATATTTTTGATGTGAAATTCGCAGATAGAATACACAACCTTTCTACTCAGTGGGATCCAGATAATATTGAAAAAGTTGAAAGAAAAGTAAATGAAACAGAAGAATATTTTCTAGATATAGCAAAACAGTTAAATCCAGAAGCTTATAAAATACTCTTATGACACACAGTCAAACTAAAACAAAACGCTGAAAAATATTTTAACTAAAAAAATAGTCCTGATCTAGTTATCAGGATTTTTTTATTAATTTTATAATATTTAACTTATTTTAATATCTATTTTATAAAAATTTAACTACTCTTTCCTTCACTATCATCCTTCTTCTCTCATTTAATTAATTTATTAATCTCTTTAAATTTAGATTGTTGTCCTGCTCTTATCCAATTAGGAAGACCACTTTCTAATCAACCGACAACTTGTTTTATAGAATCAATACTTTGACCGGCAATAATAGGTGTAGTTGTCACTGCTTTCTGTGCATAAGTTTCTACCGTAGAAGAAATTTGTTTTGTCCATTTATTTGATTTCAAAGCTGTAAACACAAGCATCCACATAATGATAGCAGACAATAAATTTGCTACAATCCAAGAAAAATAGGCTAATATATTTTTAGGATCTGCAGAGTTTGTAGTTTTCCCATTACCTTTATCATATTTAACCTGTATTTGAGCTAATCATCACAATGATATTCCATTTTTTCATTCTGGTATAAATTGTAATTGTCTCAAAATTGTTTTTTTATCTTTTTTTTCAGGAGATGGTATCATAGTATTTACAGCTTGAATAAATATAAATCAAATAGAAAGCATAAAAACCACATAAACAGGCTGAAATATTAATGAAATTATATCTTTCAATTTTCATTTAATTTGAGAATCTCATATTCACAAAATATAAGCTCATAAAATAATTGGGGACATAGGAATCACCACCCAAAGTATCAAAACTCTGATTACAAGTATCACAGCTAATAAAATAAATGGAATTATCAAAACTATTAATAAAATAAGTTTTAATATTGTTAATACTGCAACTTGAGATAATGAATTTGTATTATCCGTTAAAAAAGCAGTATTCATATATCTAAAAAGTGAAAATAATTGTCAAACAGATGAATAATCAATATCTTTTGTAGAAATTCCTTTTTTTTGTAATTTTGCTGTTAAATCTTTATTTTCTTTTTTATCTTTATTTAAAATAACAAATTTTCATCATAAATTTGATAGACAAGGTGCATTTCATACTTTTCATCCACTTCAATAAATACATTGATAATAGTCTTTTTTATCTATTTTCACTGATATCATTTTTTTAGGATTAGTATCCACGTTGAAAGTTATTGGTAATTGTATTATATCTTTTTTTATATTAGAATCAGTTTTTTGAGCAATACTTGTAAATTGATGTCATATACCTCAAGCTGCTACAAGCAAGATAGTAGAAAAATCCAATAAAACTGCTAGTAAAAACCAACTCATATTTACAACCACTCAAGCAATAACAATCTTAGGTAAAAGTTTTTTCCAAGAATACTTACTATCTCATTTAAAAAAATAGATAAAAATACTAAACAGAAAAATAAATCAAATAATATAATTTGTAAAAGTTCTAACTAATTGCCATAATTTCCATAAAACATTATCTATTCCAAAAGCAGAACCGTAAACGAAAGTATTTGATAAGAATTTTCATCATATAATCAAAAAAGGCCGTATAATAAGATATAAAGTGGTTAACAAATTATGTAAAGTATCTAATCAACTAGAAAAAGAAGAATTTACAGTAACATTACTTTCTCAATAAGTTACTCAAACTAGACTAAATAATATTATAATTAAACTTAATATATATTTAAACTTTTTCATATAATATTTTTAAAAATTGAATATATCTGACATAGTATTTTCTAAACCTTTTGTAGTATTATTATGACTAGGTATACTAGCAGACAAATGTGTATTTGATATTGATGAAATATCCATAAATCTCTTTAAAGTTTCAAATGCAACTAATCTGCTTACAAGTTTTCACCCATCAAATGTAGTATAAGAATGAAAAGGATATAATTCATATTTTTTACAAGTATCTGCAATAGCTTTTAACTTAGTATTTCCCTTTAGATCTGTCCATATGTTTAGTTTATTTACAGAAACTTTTAACTTAAATAACCTTGTATAAATAGTAAGTAATTCAGCCTTCGAAACATCTTTATTTACCAAAGACCATCATTTTTGTCATTTAACTATTCATTTTTTCCAAGCAATATAAATATAAGGATCAGAATAAGCCTTACCATCTATATCTTTAAAAAATCTTCATTTTGTCTTTAAATAATTAAGCATTTCTATTTTAGCTTTTTTATAATCAACTTTCAATACACTCCTTCATAAAATTATAAGCAATCCTCTCCTTGAAAGTTTCTCATTTGGTAATAATTTTCAATTATCTCCATGGATAATATTATCTTTTATAAGTGTATAAATATCTTGTGCATATTTATTATTATATTTATAATCTTCTGCTATATTTGTAATAATATTTTGTTTTGAATAATATTTATTAGAAGAAACAATAAGTTTTCATTTTCATAAAAAATATCATTTTATATAAGTTATTCACTTATTTCAATTAACTTGGAAAGTATTTATAAGTTTTTTTTGATTATCTTTTTCAACATATACTTTAAATATTCAATCTAATTTTTTATTTAAAACTTGTCAAAATTTATTTGTAGGATAAATAACTAATTTGCTTTCTTTTAATAAATTTAGTCAAGTTGAAACAACTCTAACTCAAAATATTTGATTTGAAGAATTATTATAAACATTTATATTATATTCTCTTACAGTTTTTCAGTCAAAAATCTTAAGTTTCGTAGTTCATATATTTGTAGCCAAAACATTTATATTATAAACAGATCTATCTGGATTTTGTATAATATCTGGAGAAAAAGATAAATTTTCATTTGAAGGGATAATACTAATATTTCAATTTCAAGTAAAAACAGCTAACTTAATTGTAAATCAATGTCCCAACTGCACTTTATTATCTATAAGCGACAATTTAACATTCTTCACATAAGCTATTCTTTTAATTTTTACAATTTTATGTTCTTTTTTTAAAGCTTTAGAAATAACTTTTATCAAATTTAAATTATCCTTTTGTTTAATTTGCTTAATTTGCTTAATTTGCTTAATTTGCTTAGTTTGCTTAGTTTGCTTAATTTGCTTAATTTGCTTAATTTGCTTAATTTGCTTAGTTTGCTTAGTTTGCTTAATTTGCTTAATTTGCTTAATT
>WFMP01000235.1 GCA_015489035.1 Candidatus Altimarinota bacterium | reverse complement strand
AGTAAATATAAAAGGAAAAATAGATAAAATATTAAGTCAATATAATGTGGATGGTTTTTTTCTTGATGAAGTGGATTGGTCGACAAATCCAGAGTTGTATAGAAAAATTTATGAATATGTAAAAAGTATAAACAAAAATTTGATAGTGGCTGTAAATGCTGGTTATAGTACGACAAGTAATACAATGAAATATTCAGATATAGATGTAATGATAGAAAATGATTATGATTCAATAGAGAATTGGGAAGAGGACTATAGAGATTATATAAATAAATATCCAGAATATAAAAATGCTATAATATGATCTAATTTTCCAAATACTACACAAATGGATAGAGTATTTAATCATTATAAAAATCTAAATATAAACAATAATAAAAATAATCACATGTTATTGTATTTGACAAGAGATGGAAAGGATGGAAATTCACGGGATAGTCTAGATATGTATTTCGTCAAAGAACTTCAAAAAATGTATAAGTAAAAGGATTAAATTTATATAGATTTTAAAAATTAAATAAAAATAAAAATGAAAAGAATAATTACTCTAGTTGTTGTTGTGTTTTCTTTAAGCTATTCATTCGCCTTTGGAACTACAAAATGTAACGATATAAAGATAGGTAACCAAATATGGGCATGATGTAACAGTAATTTGAATGCTCAAATGTATTATCCATGAAAAAATCCTAGTTCTGTAGACAAAAATTGAAACATTGTATGAGCCTTGTATGAGAAGAATTATGCTTATACTCATAATGTATGTAAAAATGGGTATGAATTACCAACTGTGAAAGAATTTAAAACGGCAGTTAAAAATGCATGATCTTATAGAAATTTATTAACTAAATTGAAATTAGTTTATGGATGAGTAAGATATTCGGATAAAAAAACATTTAATGAATATTGAGATGATGGGTATTTATTGTTTAAACAACAAAATTTTATAGATATTGATAAAAATTGATATGATGTTAGAAATGATAATGATGCAACTGCCTTTTCAGTTCGTTGTATAAAGTCTCAAAATACAACAAATGTAAAAACTTCTTCTTATCAAAAAATAGATTTATCTTCTTATAAATATCTAATTCCAGCTTATTTCTGGTCACAAACTTTAAATGAAAAACTTTTAAATCTACCAAATAAAAGTTCTATTATTATAGTAAATCCATCAAATTGAAATTTTTCAAAATCTGAAAGTATTTTTCAAGATATGATAAAAAAAGTACATCAAAAAAATAATCTAGCAATTTGATATATTTATGCAAAATATTGAAAGAGGAGTTTATCAGATGTAGAAAAAGATATAGATAATTGGTTGAAATATTATCCAAATATAAATTGAATATTTATAGATGAAGTTTCATCATCAACAAGTGAGTTGAATTATTTTACAAAGATTTATAATTATATAAAATCAAAAAATAAGAATTTAATAGTAATTTTAAATCCTTGAACTATACCAAATAAATGATATTTTAATATAGCAGATAACATAGTTATTCATGAAAATTCTTGTAATAATTATAAAACATATACAAGACCATCTTGGCTAAATGATTATAAAAATTATCAAATTTCGTATTTATGATATTCTTGCTCAGATAATCAAAAAAAAGAATTATATAAAAAATATAAAAATAATATAAAATATTTTACTCATGATGGTAAAGATGGTAATCCTTGGGATAGTTTAGATTTACCAATGTTAGATAATAATCAAACAAATAATCAAAAAATAGCTCCATATAGTTATAAAAAATTTCAACATGTTTTAAAACAATGTAAATTAACATACCCAGATTCTCATACAAAAATAGTAAATAAATGACAATTTAAATGATATAAATCAGATTTTTTCTATGCAGATGAAAATCAAAATATGGTATTTATTTTAAAAAAGAAATCTTGAAATAATTCAAAGATAAGAGTTGAATTAAGACAACAACAAAATCATAAAGATAGTTGATGGAGAATTGATGAAAATAAAATCCATATACTTACAGCAAAAATTAAGTTACAAAAAATAACAGAAGTTTTGGGATATACATTTTTACAAATTCATTCAGAAGTTCATCCACTTTTGAGAATGGTAGTTGAAAAAACTAAAAATTGAGAGCATAATCATATTTGGGCAGTTATTAGAATAAATACAAACAATACTTGAAAAAGAACAGATCGGTATGATTTATGAGAAGTTTCAGATAATTATGAAGATTTTAAAGTGGAAGTAGGGGATAATAAATTAAAAATTTATAAAAATTGAAAAGTTTATGTAGATAAAAATATTTCTTATTGGTCTGAAACAAAAAATTATTTTAAGGCTGGTATTTATGATAGTAAAGATTCTAAAGCTCCATTTGAAATAAAAGTTAGTTTCAATCAGCTTGATATGAATGAACAGAATGTAGCTGTAACAACAAACAGTACAAACAATACAAACAATCAAGTTAATACAAACAATCAAGTTAGTATTAATACTGAGTGAGATTTAGTTTGACAATATTCAAAAAATAAATGGGCAACTTATAAAACAAATGATGAGATTTTAGAAATAAATCCCTGGAATATAAGTTCAACAAATGGCGATGCAAAAATGTATTATAATAAAAATAATTGAGTAGTTACTTATACTCAAAATTTTAAAAATATAAAACAAAAAGATCCAAGTTGATATGTTTTGGGTTATCCAGAAGTTTATGTGTGAAATAAACCTTGGAATGGTAATTATGTAGATGCTTGAAGTAAATTACCTGCGAGATTGAATAATTTAAAATCTTTAAATGTAGAGGCTAGTTGGAATTATGAACATCCATCAAATCTTTCTTGTGATTTTGCTATGGAATGATGGTTTACAAAAAATAAATTTCAAAAATCAGGTGTAGGAAAAGACGAATTAGAAATGATGATTATGTGGTATAGAAATATTCAAGGTGCTGCTTGATCAAAAGTATGAGAAACTACAATTCCAGTTGAAGTAGATTGAGCTTTAAAAAATATTACTTTTGATATTTATAAAGCAAATATAGATTGGGATTTTATTACTTTTATACCTAAAAATTATAAAGATTTTGAAAATGTTTCAATTAAATTTGATATAAAAGATTTTACAAATGTTATAAAAAAATATATTTCACAACTTGATAATTTATATTTAGAAGATTGGGAATTTGGAACAGAATATGGAACTCCTTCTACAAAAAATGCTCAATTAGATTGGAAAGTTAAAAAATTTAAAGTAACTTGAATAACAAATAATACAAATAATACAAACAATACAAACAATACAAACAATAGTCTTACTGATTTTATAAATAGATCATTAAGGAACAATATTGATAATATCTGGAAAACTAAGATACAAAATCTTATTATGATAAATAATAATACATATAGTAATCCTGATTTAAATAAATATTATCCTATATTTGTAAAATTCTTCAATAATAAAAAACAAAAGATACTAGTAAATAATAAATATTTAACAGAAGATTATTATAATTATTTAAATTCATTTATAACCTATACTAATTGGTTATTTAAAGATTTGGATGATAAAAATTATAAAAATATATCATCTTATGTATGAATGTTTAAAAAGATTATTGATAAGTTAAAAAATATATAAAATTTGACAAAAAATATTATAAGATTACTATTTAGTTAGTGGTCTTTTTTTAAATAAATAAAAATAAAATGGAAATGGAGAAAATTCAAAATGAATTACATAGAGAGAAAAAATATAGATGATTTGAGCTAATTATTAAGGAGTGAGATAATTATGAATTGATTGTATGAGATGTAAAATGAAGATTTATTTGTAAAACTCCAGAAGATTTTATTCAAATTCTTAAAATAACAAAAAAAATGTTATCTACTTATGAAAGGAATAAAGAAGATGATAAATTTTATATCGCGGATAAAAATATAAACTGACAGATTTATGAAGATTTGGACTTAGATGATTGAATACTATTTGATACAACTTATTTAACTGATAAATGAATAAGTGAATATATTTGAGATAATAATTTACAAAATTATGTAAAATTTATTAATTCTTTGATTGAATCTAAATTTATTAAGGAATGAAAGAACATAAATATTAAAAAATTAGAGAATTTAATCTGTCT
>WFMP01000234.1 GCA_015489035.1 Candidatus Altimarinota bacterium | reverse complement strand
TTACTTATGTATCTATGCATTGGATAAGAAAGTATTTTATAAAATGATATAATCAGTGAAAATTGTTAGCAAATTATATTTGAAGAAAGAATAATGTAAAAGTTCAGCAAGTTTGTAAAAAGATAAAATGGACAAAACCTCAAGCGAAAGTAAAAGATAGAAAAGAAAGATTAGAAAATTTGAAAGATAGTTTTGAACTATTAAAAATTTCAGAAGATGTCGAAGCTATCGTAATAGTGGATGATATTCTTACAACTTGATCTACACTCGAGGAATTTTCTAAATTGATAAAAAATAAATATCCTAAAATAAAAATTTATTGATTAGTTTTAGCAAGAAAATAATAATAATAATGTCAATTTAAAAAATAACTATTTTTTTGACTTTAAGACAAATATTGTTATTATAAAGGTATATAAATTTAATTATTCAATAAAAACAAAAAAATGCAAACTAATACACAACAGGTTGTTGATACAACAAAACAAGTTGCGAATACTTGATTTCAACATTTATTAGATAATCCTTTTGTTGCCTTTGTGTTGAAATTATTTTTGGCAATTATAGTTGTATGATTTTTAATTATAGTTTCAAAAATAATAGCTTCAAATATAAAAAAGAAAATAATAAGAAATTCTATTGTTTCTGATGAAGATACTTTAGAAAAAACTTGAAATTTAGTATGAGATATAGTTTATTATACATTATTAACATTTTCTATTTTTATATGATTTAAAATTGTTTGATTTGATGTAGGATTGTTATTATGATGACTATCATTTTGAATATGATTAGCTTTTAAGGAAATTTTATGAAATATGCTTGCTTGAATTTTTATTTTGACTACAAAGGATTATACATTATGAGATATAATTAAGATAGAGTGATGATTATGATATTTCGGTTATATTGAAGAAATTACTATAAGATATACCGTTCTTAGAGAATTTAATAATCAAAAAGTTATAATTCCAAATTTAACACTTATAAGTTCTCCTATAAAAACTTTTAATACAGAAGAATTTATAAGATTTGATACTACTGTTTCAGTGCATTATGATAGTGATTTAGAAAAAACTAAGACTATCATAAAACAAGCAGTTAATACTTTGGATTTTATAGTAGAAAAAGAGAAAACTGCTATCGTTACAGAAAAATTCGCAGATTCTTGAATAGATTTAAAAATATTATTTTTTATAGATCCGAATTGAATAGTATCATGACCTATTGCAAGATCAATTGTAAATGATACTCTTAAAAAAGTTTTAGAAGAAAATAATATTAATATTCCTTATCCACATACTGTTATTACAGTAGATAATAATGATCAATGATTATTAAAAACTATTTTATTTGCAAAGAAATAATAAATGTGAAAATCAGAAAAAGGTAAAATTATTAAATCTAAAGAAATTTCAGAAAGTACGGATAAATATCTAAACATTGCTGAAATAAGATGAAATGCTATAGTTTTGAAAGATGGATGATTAAGAGCTATAATAAAATGTTCTTGATTAAATATAGATTTAAAAAATTCAGAAGAACAAAAAATAGTAGCTGAGAGATATTCAAGATTTTTAAATTCTATAGATTTTCCTGTACAAATATTACTAAGATCTACTTATTTAGATTTATCTGATTATTTATCTTATGTAAAGAGTAATATTGACTCTGTTGAAAATGAAGTTTTAAAATGGCAATGAGATCAATATTTTGATTTCCTTAAAAAATTAAATGATTCTCAGTGATTATTATTTACAAAAGAATTTTATGTAATCGTTCCTTACTATACTTTTGATGATAATAAACAAATAAAACAAAGTCAATTTAATAAGATGATGTCTGCTCTATCAAACAATGAAACTGCCGAGAGTATTGCTAATAAACTTAGACAATTGTATAAATGAAGAAAACATTTAGAGCAGAGATGTAGTTTGGTTCAAAATTGATTAAATTGAATTTGATTACAAGTGAGACAATTAGAGTTTAGAGAGATAGTATGATTACTTTTTGAAGTTTATAATCCATTATCTTCAAAAAAACAATCTGAAATTTTAATACAGTAAATTTGAAAATATGTTATACGATAATAGAATATATGATGGAAAATTTAAAGGAGTATATGTTAATTATACAAAAACTATAAAAAATACTGTAAATAAAAAAAAATCTAATAAAAAAGGATCTGATAAAAAGGAATCTGGTAAAAAGAAATCTGATAAAAAGGGATGATTTATAGATAAAATAGTAAATGTTTTGTTTCCAGCTGTAAATACATCTAAAAAATCTTGAAATAAAAAAAATAATAAAATAGAAGTTAAAAGTAATAAAAATTTGGAAGAACAAATTAAGTGATTTTTGGAATTGTCTGATGATGAATATTCAGATGGTAAATTGACTTCAGAATTAAGGGCTTATTTATTGAAACAAGACCAAGAGATCGATAAAGCAAATGTAAATATTAGACAAAAAATTACACCTTCATCTTTTGATATTTGAATAAATGAGGTGAATGTATCTGGAATGTATGCAAGGACTTATTATGCAAATTCTTATCCATCAGTTATAGATTTCTTGTGGACTAGATGAATTGTTAATTTAGATGGTAAATATGATTCTACTTGGTTTATTTACCCTACTGAAAAGGCAACCATAGCTTCAGCTTTAAAAAAGAGAGCTACTCAAGTAAAAGTAGAAATAAATGATGCTATGGAAAAAGGTAGAGCAGTAGATAAGGATATAGAAATAGAATATCAAGATATAGATAATATTTTACAAAAATTAGCAACTTGAGAAGAAAAATATTTTCAGACTTCTTTTTATACAACATTATATTCAGAGGAAACTTGAAGAGAAAAAAAATATAATCCTGATAATAATTTAGATATTTTTTCTAAAAGATTTGAACAGCTTATGAAAACTTATGCTGTAAATGTAAAAAGAGCTTCTTTTCGTATGGATGAAGGTTTTCATAGTACAACACCAGTTTGAATAGATGATTTGTGAATTTATAGAAGTATGCTATCTACTTCTTTGTGAGGTTCTTTCCCATTTATTAGTAATGATTTAATACAAGAAACTTGAATTTTATATTGAATTAATTTACACTCTAGTTCGTTAGTTATTTTTGATAGATTTTCTCCTAAAATGCCAAATGCAAATAGTATAACTTTGGCTACATCTTGAGCATGAAAATCTTTTACAACAAAACTTGAAGTTTTAAGATATTTACTTTTATGAACTGAAGTAATTATTATAGATCCTGAAAATGAATATAAATGATTAGTAGAAAAAGTATGATGAACTTATGTAAATGTTTCAGTAAATTCTCATCAATATATTAATCCATTTGATTTACCACCAAAACTCGAAGATAGAGAATATGCTGAATGAGATTTGTTAAGATGAAAGATTATGGAACTTATTTGATTAATTTCTGTTTTAGTTGGTTGACTTACTCCAGTTGAAGAATCAGTTCTTGATACAGCTATACAACAAACTTATGCTTTGAAAGAAATAGATTTCACATCAGATCCAGATGGTAAAACTCCACCATTGATGGAAGATTTACTTACTGTTTTGGAGTGAACAGAATGATGAAATATGCTTGCTATTAAATTAAGTAAGTATGTAACTTGAAGTTTTTGAAATCTTTTTAATAATTATACGAATATAGACTTAGATAATTGACTTACTGTATTTAGTATTAGAGATATAGAAGATGCTTTGAAAACTCCTGCTATGTATAATGTTTTAAATTATATTTGGACAAAAGTAAGAGCTAACAAGAAAAAAAGATTATTGGTTGTAGATGAAGCTTGGATTATGATGAAAGAAGAAATGGCTGCAAGTTTCTTGTTTTGATTAATTAAAAGAGCAAGAAAATATAAATTATGAGTTACGACTATTACACAAGATGTAGAAGATTTTTTAAATTCACCTTATGGAAAACCAATTGTTTCTAATGCTGCAGTTCAGATACTTTTGAAACAATCTACCGCAAGTATGAAATCTATGGATAAGGTATTTTCACTTTCAGAAGCAGAAAAAAATATGCTTGTAAGTGCAAATGTATGAGAATGACTTTTATTTGCAGGACAACAACATGTAGCCTTAAAAGTCTTGGCTAGTCCATACGAGACAGATTTCATATCTACATAAAATATAAAATAAATAATTAAATATTTGTTAAATTAATTTAGTTACATTATTTATATTGCACAAAAATTCAGAGCTAACAATTTTAATACTCTAAACTTATTTAGATAAACTTGTTTTCAAATAAAAAAACACCTCAATTGATGAGATGCTAATTTCTTTTTATTCCATTTCGTCTAAAGTTTCTTTTATCAATTCTTTTATTTGATTTTCTATTTCTTCTGTCAAATTTTTTTCTGTCTTTATATCTTCAGCCAGTTTTGCAAAACTAGTATCAAGTTTTTCATAAACTTTACTTTCAAATTTAGATATTTGTTCTAATTTTAAATCTTTTAGATAATCATTGATGCCTGCATAAATAGAAACTACTTGTTTGTTAAAAGGAATAGGATTGTTTACTCATTGTTTAAGTAATTCAACTAATCTTTTACCTTTTTCAATTTTAGCTTGAGTATCTGCATCCAAATCAGAAGCAAATTGCATAAATGCAGCTAACTCTCTAAATGTAGCTAATTCAAGTCTTAATGGACCAGCAACTTTCTTTGTAATCTTTGTTTGAGCAGCTCAACCAACTCTTGATACAGATAAACCAACATTGATAGCAGGTCTAACTCAAGAATTGAAAAGATCAGCTTCTAAGAATATTTGTCCATCTGTAATAGAAATTACATTTGTTGGAATATAAGCAGAAACATCACCAGCTTGTGTTTCAATGATAGGTAGAGCAGTAACTGAACCACCACCATAATTTTCTTCAAGTTTAGCAGCTCTTTCCAAAAGTCTTGAATGTAAGTAGAATACATCACCTGGGTAAGCTTCTCTTCCTGGAGGTCTTCTCAAAAGTAATGCTACTTCTCTGTAAGCTACAGCATGTTTTGATAAATCATCATAAATGATAAGTGCATCTTGATTGTTAAACATAAAATATTCAGCAATAGTTACTCAAACATAAGGAGCCAAATATTGTGTTACAGCAGGATCTGATGCAGAAGCATTTACAACAACTGTGTAATCCATAGCTCATTT
This sequence comes from Candidatus Altimarinota bacterium, assembly GCA_015489035.1. Taxonomy (GTDB): domain Bacteria; phylum Patescibacteriota; class Gracilibacteria; order Absconditabacterales; family Absconditicoccaceae; genus S009-33. Next base: position 1,967 of record WFMP01000234.1, on the reverse strand, counting down.
TTCTTTCAAAGTTTCAACTAATGCTCTTACATTAGAATCTTTTTGACCTATAGCAACATAAATACATTTTACATTTTGTCATTTTTGATTTAAGATAGTATCTATAGCAACAGCTGTTTTACCAGTTTGTCTATCTCAAATAATTAATTCTCTTTGTCATTTACCAATTGGTACCATAGTATCTATAGATTTGATACCTGTTTCAAGCGGTTGATGGACTGGTTTTCTAGCAATTACTCAAGTAGCTTTTCTTTCTACTGGGTAAGTTTCTACAGTTTCAATTTTTCAAAGTCCATCTATAGGATTTCATAAACCATCTACAACTCTTCATAAATATCATTCACCAACTCAGATTGAAAGAACTTGTCCTGATGTATTTACTATCATTCATTCTTTTAATTCTCCAGCTTCACCCATAGGTAAAATTCAAACTTGGTCTTCTGAAATATCCATAACAAGTCATTTCATTCAGTTTTCAAATTCTACTAATTCTGAAAATTTTGCATTATTTAATCCAGAAGCAATTACAACTCAGTCTTTTACTTGTTGTATTTCTCATTTATCAGATAATTCACCATCTAATTTAGTGTCTTTTATCTGTTTTTCAATTTTATCTACTAATTCTTTTACTACAGACATTTTTGTATTTAAAAAATAAATTTACAAGCTATAAAATACATTTTTTATGTTGTTTTTCAATATATTTATTGTATATTTTTAAAAATGTTTTATTTATTAATTTTTTTCAACTTTATGTATGTTTGTGATAATTGTGGTTATTCAACTATTTCTAAGTTAGGGAAGTGTCCTGAATGTAATCAGTTTTGAACTTTTAAGGTATTTAATGAAACTGAAGATAAGAATGTAAAATGAAATATTTTAAAATCTAATGAAGTTTGTGAAAATAAATTTTATGATTTGGAAAATGAAGAATTAAAAAGAGTTTTTACAAATGGTATCAAAAGTTCTTGAATTTATCTTTTATGATGACAGCCTTGAGTAGGTAAATCTACTATTGTTTTACAAATTTTAAATTCATTGAAAGATAATATTAAAGTTGCATATTTTTCTGGAGAAGAGGAGAGTTCTGCAATTAATTCAAGATACAAAAGATTATTTGGAAAAGATGTTAATTTTGAAATTTTTCATACAACTTCTCTTGAAGATATTTTGGAAACTTTGAATGATAAAAATATAGATTTATTTATTCTTGATAGTATTCAAACAGTGTATTCAAACCAATCGTCTTGAGTAGCAGGAAGTATAAATCAAGTAAAATATTGTTCTGAAAAGATTTCTGAATTTTCTAAAAATAAATGAATTGCTTGTATTATTATTTGACATATTACAAAATCTGGAGAAATTGCCTGACCTAAGTATTTGGAGCATATTGTGGATATGGTTGCATATTTGGAGTGAGATAGATTGAATGAATATAGATTTTTAAGAACTCAAAAAAATAGATTTGGTGGGACAGATGATGTTGCAATATTTCAAATGACTGAAAAATGACTAAAATCAGTATTTAATTTGCAAGATATAGTAAAAGAAAATTATTCTGCAAATCCTGGAACTGCTTTTTCAGTGTGAATTGATAATGGAAGACCGGTTTTGACAACTATAGAAGTTTTGTTAAATAAGACAAAATATAAATTTCCAAAAAGATCTACAATATGAGTAGATAGTTCTAGAGTGGAGATGATAATTGCTATTTTGGAAAGATATTTGAATATAAATTTAGAGTTTTTTGATGTGTTTATAAATATTCCTTGAGAGTTTAAATTTTATGATTCTTGACTTGATTTAGCTATAGCTGCTGGTATTTATTCAGCTTACAAAAATAAAGTTATTCCTATGAATAATGTTTTTATATGAGAAATATCTTTGTCTGGTAAAATATCAAAATCTAGCTTTCATGTAAAAAGGGTGAAAGAAGTGAGTTGATTTGATGCTATTGACTTTAAAAT